>JAIYDY010000066.1 GCA_027487245.1 Hyphomicrobiales bacterium | reverse complement strand
CGATGACCGCGAGCGCGCGCTCCTTGCGAGGCTTGGCGCCAGCCTGTCGGACGCAATGCTCGACGGCTCGTGGACGCCGGCAGCCTCGGATGGCTCGGGGCGTGATCGCGATCTCGCACGCCGGGCGGTCGATCTGCTGGATCAGGCCGGCTATCGCCTCGAAGACGGCGTGATGCGCAAACGCGCCGGCGGCGAGGCGCTTGGCTTCGAGATCACCGTGTCGTCGCGCCCGCAGGAGCGGCTTGCCCTCAACTATGCCAAGTCGCTGCAACGCATCGGTGTCAACGCGCGGGTTCGGCTGATCGACGATGTGCAGTACTGGCGCCGGCTGGCGGCATTCGACGTCGACATGGTGCAGTGGACATGGCCCGTTTCCGCCAGCCCCGGCACCGAGCAGGCCAACCGCTGGGGCTCTGCGGCCGCCGACCGGCAAGGCTCGCTCAACTACGCCGGTGCAAAACTCCCCGCCATCGACGGCGCTATCCAGGCCATGCTGTCAGCCCGGGCCCGCGAGGATTTCGTCGCGGCAGCCCGCGTGCTCGACAGGCTGGTGATGTCTGGACATTTCGTTGTTCCTCTCTTTGTCTTGCCAGACCTGTGGGTTGCCCATCAACGTGGCGTGGGCATGCCGGCACGCCCGGCGCGATTCGGGTTTGCCGTCGAAGCCCTCTGGCGCGAGCTGGAACTGCCCAACGGCAGCACACGTCTCTCGAACTGACGGACACGACTGATGCTGCCTCTTCGCAAACCCGAACCGGATCTCGACGGCATCGGACTTGAGGCACTGGTCTCTGTGGCCATCGCCACGCGGCCTGACCATGATTTCCTGCGGGAGCCGGCCCGGCGCGACATCTGGAGCGGCGTTGCAGGCTTGCCCCTGAGTTTTGCGGGCCTCGACCAGCGTGCACGCCGCCTGGCATCGCTGCTTGGCATGTCGCGGCTGCCGGAGCGGTCCAAGGCGCTGATCCTGGCTCCGATAGGCAGCGAACAGTTGATTGCCATCCTGGCCGCCTTGCGCGCCGGCCTTCAGCCGGTGCTCTTGCCGCTCTCGGCCGGAAGCCATGCCCTGCAGGGCCTGTTCGATGCCGCCGGCCCTTGCGTGGCCATCGCGACCTGCCGATGTGGCGACCTTGAGCCGGCCCGGATGCTGCGCGATGCCGCCGCGCGCTCGTTCAACGCCCGGCTGGTCTGCGGCTTTGGCCCGAATGTGCCCGATGGGGTCGTGCCGCTCGACAGCATCATTGTCAGCACCACCAGGCTCCCCGACGCACCGCCGCCGGCATCCCCGCCAGGACTGCTCGGGCTTGTGGCGGAAACAGGCGATGGCATGCGGCAGACCATGCTTGAGGCCGAACTGGTCGCGGCATCTGTCGTTCTGGCACGTGTGACACGTGTCGGCACGGATGAGCGCGTGCTCAGTACCATGATGAGCCCCGGCTTCTGCGCCCTGGCCAGCGGGCCCTATCTGGCTCTGCTCTCCGGCGCGGAATACCTGCCGCTTGGGCTGTTTTCGCTCAGCGCCCTGTGGGCGGGCCTGTCGGATGGCCGCGCCACGACGCTGGTGGCACCGGCGAGCATAGAAGGTGCACTGCGGGCTGCCGGCATTGTCGGCCACGAGACCGTGCGCAACCTCCTGCTGGTCCACCGCTCTGCTCCCGGCGCAATGCCGGCCCGCGACGATGGACCGGTCCGCGTGTTCGACCTGCATGTCCGGGGCCGCAACGAACTGGTGATCCGCGCAAGGGACCGCGCCGGGGCTTGAACGGTTTCAGGCAGCCTGTTTGCGCTCGGCGATCCTGACCAGATCACGCATCAGCCGCGTCGTCACCTTCAGGCGGGCCTCGGGCTTGTCCATGTCGCGCACGAAGACCAGCTTCATGTCAGGCCGGACCTTGGCGGAGGCGGCGCCCTGCTCGGTCACGTAGGCCACAAGCCCGTCCGGATTGGCAAAGGCATTGTCGCGGAACGCCACGATGATGCCCTTCGGACCAGCCTCAACCTTCTCGACATTGGCCCGGCGGCACAGGACCTTGATCGCCACGATGTCGAGCAACTGGCGCACCTCGTCGGGCATCGGCCCGAAGCGGTCGATCATCTCAGCCCCGAAGCCTTCGATTTCCTGATCGCTTTCGAGCGTCGAGAGCCGCTTGTAGAGGCCAAGCCTGAGCACGAGATCCTCGACATAGCCCTCCGGGATCATCACCGGCGTGCCGATGGTGATCGTCGGCGACCATTGGTCTTCGGCAGGCTCGGTGATGCCCGCCTTCAGCGAGGCCACGGCCTCTTCCAGCATCTGCTGGTAAAGCTCGTAGCCGACCTCCTTGATGTGGCCCGACTGCTCGTCGCCCAGCAGGTTGCCAGCCCCGCGAATGTCGAGGTCGTGGCTCGCGAGCTGGAAACCTGCTCCGAGCGTGTCGAGCGACTGCAGCACCTTGAGTCTGCGCTCGGCCTGCAAGGTCAGCTTCTTTTTCTCGTGCAGCGTGAAAAGGGCATAGGCGCGCGTCTTGGACCGGCCCACTCGTCCGCGCAACTGGTAGAGCTGCGACAGGCCGAACATGTCAGCCCTGTGCACGATCAGCGTGTTGGCGGTCGGAATGTCGAGGCCCGATTCCACGATGGTGGTGGACAAAAGGATGTCGAACTTGCCTTCATAGAACGCGGTCATCACGTCTTCGAGCTGGCCGGCCGCCATCTGTCCATGGGCGACGGCAACCTTGCACTCGGGCACCTGCTTGTCGAGGAAGTCCTTGATGCCGGCCAGATCCTCGATGCGTGGCACGACATAGAATGACTGCCCGCCACGGTAGCGCTCGCGCAGCAGAGCCTCGCGCACCATCAGGCCATCGAACGGCGCGACAAAGGTGCGAACCGCCAGCCGGTCCACCGGCGGCGTCGCAATGATCGACAGGTCGCGAACGCCCGTCATCGCCAGTTGCAGCGTGCGAGGGATCGGTGTTGCCGACAATGTCAGCACATGCACCTCGGCGCGCAGTTCCTTCAGCCGCTCCTTGTGGGCGACGCCGAAATGCTGCTCCTCGTCGACGATCACGAGGCCGAGATCCTTGAAGGCGATGGCCTTGCCCAGGATGGCGTGGGTGCCGACGACGATGTCCATCGTGCCGTCCGCCATGCCCTCTTTCACCGCCTTCAGATCCTGCGCGCCGACAAAGCGTGAGGCCTGTCCGACCTTGACCGGCAGGCCCTTGAAGCGTTCGGCGAAGGTCTTGTGATGCTGGCGCGCCAGCAAGGTGGTCGGCACGACCACAGCGACCTGCTTGCCAGCCATGGCAACGGCGAAGGCCGCCCGCAGGGCCACCTCGGTCTTGCCGAACCCGACATCGCCGCAGACCAGCCTGTCCATGGGCCGGCCCAGGCCCAGGTCATCGATTACCGCATCGATGGCGTTGAGCTGGTCATCGGTCTCGTCATAGGGGAAGCGGGCCGCGAACTCGTCGTAAAGCCCCTCCGGCAAGGTGATGCGCGGCGCATCCTTCAGCAGACGCGCCGCCGCGATCTGGATCAGCTTGCCCGCGATCTCGCGGATGCGCTGCTTCATCTTTGCCTTGCGCGCCTGCCAGCCCGGCCCGCCGAGACGATCAAGCTGAACTTCCGTGTCTTCCGAGCCGTAGCGCGACAGGAGCTCGATGTTCTCGACCGGCAGGAACAGCTTGTCGCCGCCCTGGTAGTGCAGCTCAAGGCAATCGTGCGGCGCATCCGCGACAGTGATCGTCTGCAGCCCGATGAAGCGCCCGATGCCGTGATCGACATGGACCACAAGATCACCGGGGGTGAGCGAGGCCGCCTCGGTGATGAAATCGCTGGCCTTCTTCGAGCTGCGCTTCTGCCGGACCAGGCGGTCGCCGAGAATGTCCTGCTCGCCTATGACGGCAAGCTTGCCGGTCTCGAAGCCCTGCTCCAGCCCCCAGACCACGAGGCCGACGCCATCGCCCGGCAACTGGCGTGCCGCCCCGAGCGAACCGGCCATCTGGGCCGTGCTAAGTCCATGGTCGGCCAGCACATGGGACAGGCGCTCGCGCGAGCCCTCGGACCAGCCGGCAACCAGCACACGCTTGCCCTTCTTCTGAAGCGTGGCGATGTGGGCGACGACGGCATCGAACACATTGCCGCTGTCGACCGCCCGCTCGGCTGCGAAGCTGCGGCCCTGCCGCGCGCCGCAATCGATCACAAGCCGCCCCTCGCTGTCGGGCATGGCGAACGGTGTCACCCGCGCATGTCCGACGTCGTTCAGCCGCTCCTGCCACTCCTCGGCGGTCAGATAGAGCGCCGAGGGCGGCAAGGGATTGTAGGGCGTGCCCGACGCGTTCTGCTCGATCGCGTCCTTGCGCGCCGCGAAGTACTCGCCGATCTGCGAGAGGCGCTCGGCCTGGACCTCGGCCAGTTGCGGATCGAGAAACCAGCTCGCGCCCTCGCAATAGTCGAACAACGTGTCCATGCGCTCGTGGAACAGGGGCAGCCAGTGTTCCATGCCGGCAAAGCGGCGGCCCTCGGAGACGGTCTCATAGAGCGTGTCGTTCCGCCCCGGCGTGCCGAACGCGGCCAGATAGCCCTGCCGGAAGCGCCGGATGGTGTCGGAGGTGAGCTGGGTTTCCGACACCGGCACCAGATCGAGCGAGCGCATCGTGGCCAGCGAGCGCTGGGTCTCGGGGTCGAAGGTGCGGATCGATTCCAGGGTGTCGCCAAAGAAATCGAGCCGGATCGGGCTGGGCATGCCGGGCGGAAACAGGTCGACGATTCCGCCGCGCACCGCATATTCGCCGGTTTCCCGCACGGTTGAGGCCCGCATGTAGCCGCCCATGTCGAGCCAGGCCGAGAGGGCCCGCGTGTCGACCAGATTGCCGGGGGCCGCCGCAAAACTCTGTGCCGCCACCTGCGCCCGCGCCGGCAGGCGCTGAAGCGCTGCATTGAGCGTGGTCAGCACAAGCCGGGGCCTTGTCTCGCCCGAGCGCGTGCGCGCCAGCCGGGCCAGCGAGGTCATCCGCCGCGCGACGATCGCGCCGTTCGGAGAGGCCCGGTCATAGGGCTGGCAATCCCAGGCCGGCAGCGGCAGGATTTCGATGTCCGGTGCGGTGAAGCGCAGCGCGTTTTCCAGCCGCTGCATGCGCTGGCCATCGCGCGACACGAAAACGCCGACGGCCGGTGCCTCGACCTTGCCCGCCAGCTTGCGAGCGATGGAGGCGACAGCCAGCGCATCGAACCCTTCGGGCGTGCCGGCCAGCGTCGGGTGGTCCTTGCGCAGCAGGGCTTCTGCGGCCCGCTCCAACGCGGATAATTTTGTAACAGGCTTGTTCAAGGCGCGTGTCCGGAACGGTCTTTGTCGATGTCAGGCCGCCATTGCCGGGGCCGCGCCGGCCCGGATCGGGTCGGATCACACATGGATCGGTGCAGTATGGGTGTGGAACACCTTCAGGCGGCGAAACAGCGGCGTATCGTAATTCTCGGGTGTCTCGGACTTGCCGGTGATCCAGGCATAGATGTCGCGGTCGGGGGCCTCGATCAGCAGTTCGAACACGGCCAGATCGTCTTCGCTCATGGTGCGGATTTCCGCATCGGTGAACGAGCCCATCAGCAGGTCCATCTCGCGCGTGCCACGATGCCAGGCCCGGAACAGGATGCGCCGACGCCGTGGCTCAAGCTCTGAACTGCTCACCGACGTGCCTGTCATCGAACGCTCCACCGGAAAAGGTCATCGCCGCGGAGCGCATCTCGCCCCTCGGTCAAGGTGCCGGTATAGCGAGGCAGCCACAGCTTGTCAGCGCGAATTCTGGCCCGGCTGGGTGTCCATCTGCCACAGGTGCATGTGTCCGTAGCGATCAGCGGATGTGCAGCGTCCGAGGACTTGCTATCACACAGCCATGCGCCCCTCGCTCCTCGATCCGCTGTTCGCGCCTGTCACCGCCCTGCCCGGCGTGGGGCCGAAGCTTGCGCCGTTGTATGACAGGCTGCTGGGCACAGCGGAGCAGCCGGCACGGGTGCTCGACTTGCTGTTCCATCTGCCGCAGGCGGGCATTGACCGCCGCACGTCCGGCGCGATCATCGATGCGCCGGTCGGCGAGGTCGCGACCTTCGCGGCCCGCGTCGTCGAGCACAGGCCGGCGCCCGCCGGCAAGGGCCGCGCGCCTTACCGCGTGGTGGTCGAGGACGAGAGCGGCGATGTCACGCTGGTGTTCTTCAAGGCCGATGCGGGCCGGATGCGCCAGATGCTGCCGGTCGGCGAGATACGCTACATTTCAGGCCGGATCGAGCTGTGGGAAGGCCGTCGCCAGATGGTCCATCCCGACCGCGTCATGGACCAGCGCGCCTTCCAGACAATGCCGGCCATCGAGGCGGTCTATGGGATGACCGAGGGTCTGACCTCGCGCATGCTGGCCCGCACCACGCAGGCAGCACTGGCGCGCCTGCCAGCCATGCCCGAGTGGCAGGATGCGGCTTGGCGCGAGCACAATCGCCTGCCAACGTTCGGCGAAGCCCTTGCGGCCCTGCATGGCCCAGCCGATGTCGAGGCCCTTGCGCCGGAGGCAGCGGCGCGGCGCAGGCTGGCCTATGACGAATTGCTGGCCAGCCAGTTGGCCCTGTCCCTTGTCAGGTCCGTCCGCAAGCGCGCCCGCGGCCGCGCCAACAGCGGCGATGGCGCGCTGATCAGGGCATTGGCCGCAGCCCTGCCCTACGCGCTGACCCGCAGCCAGTCGGAGGCCTTCGACCAGATCAGGGCCGACATGGCCAAGCCTGAACGCATGCTGCGCCTGCTGCAGGGCGATGTCGGCTCCGGCAAGACAGCCGTGGCGATGATGGCGATGGCCAGCGCTGCCGAAGCGCGCCGGCAGTCGGCCCTGATGGCGCCGACCGAAATCCTCGCGCGCCAGCATGCCGAGCGACTGCATGAACAGGCCAAAGCCATCGGCCTGACGCTGGCACTGCTCACGGGCCGCGAGAAGGGCCCCGAGCGCGCACGTGTGCTTGCAGGCCTCGCCGATGGCTCGATCGACATCGTGGTCGGAACCCATGCCCTCTTTCAGGACAACGTGCAGTTCCACGATCTCGGCCTCGCGGTGGTCGATGAGCAGCACCGGTTCGGCGTTCATCAACGCCTCGCCATCGGCGCGAAGGGCGAAGCGGTGGATGTGCTGGTGATGACGGCAACGCCGATCCCGCGCACGCTGGCGCTGACCTGGTTCGGAGACATGGATGTCTCGGTCCTATCGGAGAAGCCGGCAGGTCGCAAACCGATCACCACCCGCGCCGTCTCGCTCGACCGCCTTGACGAGGTCGTCGGTGCCGTCGGGCGAGCAGTTGCGGCGGGCGCTCAGGTCTATTGGGTCTGCCCGCTGGTGCAGGAAAGCGAAACCCTCGACGTCTCCGCCGCGACCGAGCGCTTCGAGGCGCTGAAGGAAGCGTTCGGTACGCGCGTCGACCTGCTCCACGGCCAGATGCCGGGCCGCGACAAGGACGCGGCAATGGCGCGGTTTGCCCGTGGCGACAGCGATATCCTCGTGGCGACCACGGTGATCGAGGTTGGCGTTGATGTTCCCAACGCAACCGTGATGGTGATCGAACACGCGGAGCGGTTCGGCCTCGCACAATTGCACCAGTTGCGCGGACGGATCGGGCGCGGTTCGGCGGCGTCGACCTGCATCCTGCTCTACAAGGGCCCGCTTGGACCGGTGGCCGAGGCGCGCATCGCCACCATGCGCGAAACGGAAGATGGATTCGTGATTGCCGAGCGGGATCTCAAGCTGCGCGGCGAAGGCGAGGTGCTCGGCACCCGCCAATCCGGCATGCCCGGCTTCCGGATTGCCCGCCCGGAGATCGACGGCGATCTTCTCCTGGCCGCCCGTGACGATGCACGGCTGATTGTCGAGCGCGACCCAGGTCTTGTGAGCCCACGCGGCGAGGCACTGCGTCTCTTGCTCTATCTGTTCGAGCGTGATGCTGCCGTGAAGCTGATCGGGGCGGGTTGACGCCATGTCTCCGGCAGGCGGCTGTGCGGCAAACGCAATTGCCTTTGCCGGGCAAACCGACAACAACTTGACGATCGCTGGCGTGATCTGCTGGCGGAACGACAACCCTTTCAGGAATTCTCATGAGCGCGACCTCATCACCCGTTGCCAGTTTGCCACTCGACGCCGGGATCGTCGCGACGCTGTCAGGCGTCACGACCGCCACCATCACCACGATCCTGCTGAAAAAGGGCCTGCGCAACATCTGGATGCGCGGCTCAAAGCCGATCCGGACCGGCCAGAAGCGGCTGGTCGGCCGGGCCTTCACGCTGCGCTTCGTGCCGGCGCGCGAGGATCTGGCAACGCCGGAATCGTGGTCATCACCGATCTCGACGCGCGCTGCCATCGAGGCCATGCCGGAGGGCTGTGTTGCGGTGGCCGGCGCGATGGGTGTCACCGATGCCGGCATCTTCGGCGACATCCTGTGCGCGCGCATGGCGAAGAAGGGTGTCGGCGGCCTTGTCACAGATGGCGTGGTGCGAGATCTGGCCGGCGTGCTCGGAACCGGCCTGCCGGTCTGGTGCCAGGGGGCTGCTGCACCGGCATCGGTTGCCGGCCTCACCTTCGTCAACTGGCAGGAGCCGATCGGTTGCGGCGGCGTCGCCGTGTTCCCCAATGACGTGGTCGTGGTCGACGATGATGGCGCGGTGCTGATCCCGCAGGCCATGCTCGATGATGTGGTTAAGCTCGCGCCCGAACAGGAACGCATGGAAGCCTGGATCATGGACGAGATCGGGCGCGGCATCGCCCTGCCCGGCCTGTATCCGATGAATGCCGAAACCCGCAGCCGCTATGAATCCGGAAAGGGCTGAACCCATGGAACACTATGTCTTTGCCCCTCCGGGCGTCAGCGCCGTGCCCGTCAGCGGTGGCGGCCTGTTTCCCGTGCGGCGGATTTTCTGCGTTGGCCGCAACTACGCCGAGCATGTGCGCGAGATGGGCGGCGATCCCAGCCGGGAGGAGCCGTTCTTCTTCACCAAGCCCGCCGATGCCCTCGTCACGGAGGGCAGCGCGACGCCCTACCCGCCAGCAACGTCCGACCTGCATCACGAGATGGAACTGGTCGTGGCGATCGGCATGGGCGGAACCGACATCGACGAGGCGCATGCCCTCGATCATGTCTTCGGCTATGCTGCCGGCCTCGACATGACCCGCCGCGACTTGCAGGCCTCCGCCAAGAAGGCCGGCCGGCCGTGGGATATGTCCAAGGGCTTCGACCACTCAGCACCGATCGGCGATATCCTGCCGGCTGCCACGATCGGCCACCCGGCCTCGGGCCTGATCGAACTGAAGGTCAACGGCAAGGTGCGCCAGTCCTCGGACCTGTCAAAGATGATCTGGAGCGTGCCCGAAACCATCGCCTACCTGTCGCGGCAGGTCAGGCTCGGCGCTGGTGACCTGATCATGACCGGAACCCCCGAAGGCGTTGCAGCCGTGGTGCGCGGCGATCTGCTCGAAGGCATGATTGTCGGCGTTGGCAGCGTGCGCACCAAGATCGTCTGATCACAGGGCGCAGGTCAAAAGGCGGCGCGGGCATCGCTCCGTGCCAGCCTGGCCAGCAAATAGTCGACCTCGCTGCGGGCGAGTGCACTGAGACCGGCGGCCGGCTTGCGCTGCGCGTCGTGAGAAATCAGCCCGCGCCGCATCAGCACATACTTGCGTACCGCAAGGCCGACGCCGGGCTGCTGCTCATAGCGCAACAGCGGCAGATGCGCGTCGAAAGCATCCTGAGCGGCATCACGCTGGCCGACTTTCGACAGCCGCACCACATCGATCAGCAGTTCGGGGAAGGCATAGCCCGTGTTCGAGCCATCGGCCCCGCGCGCCATCTCGAAATCGAGGAACAGCCCGCCATTGGCCACCATGATCGACAGCGGCCTGAGCGAGCCGTCCGCCTGGAAACCCCGCAAGGCGCTGATCTTCTCCAGACCTGGCCAATCCTCGGCCTTCAGCATGACGCAGGACGGATGCGCCATGACGATGCGACGGATCACGCCCGCCGTCATCACCACCGAGGTCATCAGCGGAAAATCCTGGATGACCCACGGCACGTCCGGCCCGATGGCGTCAACCGCCTGGGCATAATAGCCGGTGATCTGGTCGTCGGTGCGCAAGGTGTTGGGCGGCGCGATCATCACGCCCGCAGCTCCGGCCTCCATCGCTTCGCGCGCCAGCGAACGCATGGCGGCAAAACCCGGCGCGGAGACACCGACGATCACCGGCTTGCCGGCCATGATGCCGACCGCGCGCCGGACGAGAGCCAGCGATTCGGCAGGTTCAAGCTTGGGGGCCTCGCCCATCATGCCCAGCACGGTCAGGCCGTCCGAGCCAATGGTCTCGTAGTGGCCGTACAACCTGTCGACACTGAGCCAGTCGATCTCGCCAGCCGGCAGGAACGGGGTCGGCGCAATGGGGAAAACCCCGCCGGATGTCGCAGTCAGGGCCATGGCCTCAATCCTTCAGAACAACAGCACGCCAACGGTGCCCTCAAAGCCGAATGAATGGCAAGAGTGCTTTCGGCATGCCGCGCCTGCGCATCAGGCGGCAGCAGCAATCACCCGGTTGCGGCCATCGCCCTTGGCCCGGTAAAGCGCCTCGTCGGCCCGCTTCATCATCTGTGCCGGGGACTGGTCGCCAGCACGGCGGCTTGCCACCCCGATCGAGACGGTGACCGGTATCTGGCTGGTGCCGCTGTAGATCGCAAAGGCCTGGGCCTGGATATAGGAGCGGATGCGCTCGGCGACCGCCGCCGCTGCATGAAGGCCGGTCTCGGGCAGGACCACCACGATCTCCTCGCCACCGAGACGGGCCACTACGTCGACGATGCGCGTGGCATCCTTGACGCGGTTGGCGAACTCCCGGAGCACCTCGTCGCCGGCATCGTGGCCGTAGGTGTCGTTGACCGATTTGAACTTGTCGATATCCAGCATCAGCACGGACAGATCGCGCGCGCGCATCGCCGATTCGTCGAACAATCCGCTGAAGTGGGTTTCGAGGTAGCGGCGGTTATGCAAGCCGGTGAGCTGATCGGTGACGGCCATCTCGATCGATGTCTGGACACCATCCCGCAGCCGGTCAGCGTAGCGCTTGCGTTTGACCTGCGTCTTGACCCTGGCCAGCAACTCATTGCGGTCAACCGGCCTGACCAGGAAATCATGCACGCCCAGTTCAAGTCCGCGCAGGATGCGCATCCGGTCCTCGGCTTCGCCCACCATCAGCACGGCCGCATTGCGGGTCCGCTCCAGCGAACGCAGCTGTGTGCAGAGCCTGAGGCCATCGAAACCTTGCAGATCGAGGGAGACGATAACCAGTTCGAAGGCCGATTCGGCCGCGCGCACCAATGCCTTGTGCGGGTCGGGCTCGACCTCGACCCGATGCACCTTGTCGAGCGCGCCCTTGATCCGCTCCGAAGAACTTGGCCGGTCATCGACGATGAGCACGCTGGCATTGTCGCCCAGATCGCTGGCAGCTGCCGCAATCGGATCGGAAATACCAAGCTGGCGCGAGGCCATGGCACGGTTCCGCAACTCGTCGGTCATGGCCTTGAGGCGGGCGAGGCTGCGCACGCGGGCAAACAGCGCCGTGTCATCGAGCGGCTTGGTCAGGAAATCGTCCGCACCGGCGTCTAGCCCCTTCAGCCGGTCGCTGGGCTGATCAAGCGCGGTCACCATCACGACCGGAATGTGTGCGGTCTGGGCCGAAGCCTTGAGCCGGCGGCAAACCTCGAAGCCGTCCATGCCGGGCATCATCACATCCAGCAGGACAATGTCCGCAGCACCGCTGGCGCAGATGCGCAAGGCATCCGGGCCATTGGTGGCCGTGACGACATCGAAGTATTCCGCCGAGAGCTTTGCCTCCAGCAGCTTCACATTCGGGGCAATGTCGTCGACAACAAGAACGCGTGCACTCATGATATCAAACCCCGCTCACGCCGGCCCGAGATAGGCGCGAACTGTTTCGAGAAACTTGGCAACGGAAATCGGCTTGGACAGGTAGGCCTCGCAGCCACCCCTGAGCATGCGCTCCTCGTCACCTTTCATGGCAAAAGCCGTCACCGCGATGATCGGGATATGGCTGATGTTGTCGTCTTCCTTGATCCAGCGCGTCACATCGAGGCCGGACACCTCCGGAAGCTGGATATCCATCAGGACCAGGTCCGGCTTGTGCTGGCGCGTCAATTCCAGAGCCTCGATCCCGTCGGAGGTCTTCAACGTCGCATAGCCATGGGCTTCCAACAGATCGTTGAAGAGCTTCATGTTCAGCGCATTGTCCTCGACGATGAGAACTGTCTTCGCCATTCAACCCACCTTGCCGCTTGCGGCTTGTAACCGCCCTGTCCCACGGCGTAACCTCGTCAGGCATAGTCGAAACACCTTTAAGAAACGCAAACCGTTTCCAAGAAGCACCGGACCCGCCAATGGCACACCGCCCTGATCGCCTTGATGCTGAAGATATCGCGATTCGGGCGCTTGGCTTCCTCGCCTCCGATCCCGAGCGGCTCGATCGGTTCATGTCGTTCACCGGACTCGGGCCGGAGAACCTGCGCGCCGCAGCCCAGACTCCCGGCTTCCTTGCCAGCGTGCTGGACCATGTCGCTTCCGACGAAAGCCTGCTGATGGCGCTGGCCGGCAACCTCGGCGTGTCGCCTGATGCCGTTGCCCGCGCCCACCGCACCATGGCAGCCCCTGCCGATTTCGGGGATTAAGCGATGGCAATGCGGACCCTGTGCCGCGATTGCCTGCATGATGCCGAAGGGCCGGCGCGGCGCTGCGCCGCCTGCGGCAGCCCGCGCCTTGTCAGCCACCCCGAGCGCGACACCCTCTCGATCGCCCATGTCGACTGCGATGCGTTCTATGCCTCGGTCGAGAAACGCGACAATCCCTCGCTGAATGACAAACCGGTCATCATTGGTGGCGGCCGGCGCGGCGTCGTCGCCACCTGCTGCTATGTGGCGCGCACCTATGGCGTGCGTTCGGCCATGCCGATGTTCAAGGCGCTCGAAGCCTGCCCCGATGCCGTCGTGATCAAGCCTGACATGGGAAAGTATGTCGCCGTTGGACGCCAGGTGCGCGGCCTCATGCTGGCGCTGACCCCGCAGGTTGAACCGATCTCGATCGATGAGGCCTTTCTCGATCTGGGCGGCACCGAGCGTCTGCACCGCTCCAGCCCGGCGGTGACGCTGGCCGCCTTCGCCCGGCGGGTCGAGACCGAGATCGGCATCACCATTTCCGTGGGCCTGTCCTATGCCAAGTTCCTCGCCAAGATTGCCTCCGACATGGACAAGCCACGCGGCTTCTCGGTGCTTGGGCGCGCAGAGGCCGTAGCGTTTCTGGCAGGCAAGCCCGTGACCATGCTGCCCGGTGTCGGCAAGGCGGCGGCAGAGCGGCTGGCCCAGGCCGGCATCCGACAGATCGGCGATCTTGCGGGTGCCGCGACCGAAACCCTGTTCGGCACGCTCGGCAAGGACGGGCCGCGCCTGCAACGGCTGAGTCGCGGCATCGATGAGCGCACGATCAGCCCGGACCACGAGACCCGCAGCGTCTCGTCCGAAACGACATTCGACACCGATATCGCCGACCATGATGCGCTCGAACCCATCCTGTGGCGCATGGCGGAACGCACAGCAGCCCGCCTGCGGAAAGCCGACCTCGCCGGACGGACGGTGATCCTCAAGCTCAAGGGGGCAGACTTCCGCCTGATCACGCGCTCGCGCCAGCTTCACGAGCCGACGCAACTGGCCAAGCGCCTCTATGACGAAGCCCGTGCCCTGTTGCTCGCCGAGCCGGTGGGCACCCGCTATCGCCTGCTCGGCGTCGGCGTCGCCGATCTCGGAGAAGGCTCAGGCGCGGACCACGGCGATCTCGCCGACACCGAAACCCCGCGTGTCGCCGCCGTGGAGCGCGCCATCGAGAAGCTGCGCAACCGGTTCGGCACCGATGCGGTGATCAAGGGCGTGGGGCTCGGACGGGAACCCGCCGCCAGCCCGGCACGCGAGGCGCCTACTTCGCGCAGGCGCTAGGCTTCATCATGTCGAGCTTGACCAGTTCGCCCGTCATGCGGAAATCCCGGTAATCGAGCACCAGCGCCCGCGTGATGCCGTTTTCGAACAGATCGAAGCTGATCGCATAGGAGGCGCTGACATCGCCGGAGCCGGCCTTGAAGTAACTGATGGATACGGGCCAGCGCGCGGCCTGCTGCATCTCCGGTTTGCGCACGGGCTCTTCCAGCCCATCGAGCGGGCCGGGCTCCACCTTGCGCCCGATCACCGCGAAAGTGTCATAGATCTGCTTGCCATCATCGGAGCCGTCATAGACCTGCACATTGTAGGTGCTCTGGCCTCCGCGTGCGGCCTGGATGACCCGCTTGAGATGCTCGCTGGGAAAGATCACATCACCGCCAAAGCTGAAGCGATCCGGCCTCGGCTGGCGGATCTGCACGCGGTAGCCCGGTCCGTTCCGCTCGGCCACGCCGTCGGCCCGGTCGTCCAGACGCCCGCCCACCGCGCTCTGGGTCTTGAAGCGGAACAGCTTGCCGTCGCCATCCTCGAAATTCGTGGTGCGCACATCGATGTTGCGCGGGCCGGTTTCCGAGCTTTCAATCACGGTGACCTGCCGGAACGAAAGCGCATAGCCCTCGCATGCATCCCCGGTGAAATCGAAGGCGATCCGCCCGCGCGCGCCATCGACGCTGCGGGATGGCTTCCTGGTGTCGAGCTTGAGATCATACACGGCCCGGTGCGGCAGCAGTACGACGCGCTCCTTGGCGGGCTGGGCTTGCGGCTGGGGCTGCGCCACCGCGCCCGCCGCCGAGAGCATGACAAGGGCCAGCGCCAGGCTGCAACCAACCGGCCCTGAACAAACCGGGCCGGAGCGAACCGGACCAGCCAACAACCGCGACGTCATGCCATCTCTCTCCCTGCGCATCAGAATCTAACCTAGGCATGCGCGCACAGCCTAGCAATGCGTCACGGACGAGTTCACCGCTTCCTCACAGCAGCCATTCGGCATCGTGATCACCGCCAGAAGGAACGCGGGCCGTGCAGTGGTCGCTGTCCAGCACATGCGAGCCTGGTCTGCCGTGCAGCTTTGTCACTTGCGAAGCGCGCCATCAGCGGGCAACGTCGAGCTTCGAACAAACCCCGCACCACCTCAGCAATCCGATCCGGAGTGATCTTTATGAGCGCCGTCGAACAACGCCTTGCCAGCCTTGGCATCACCCTGCCCTCGCCCGTGGCACCAGCGGCCAACTATGTGCCGTTCGTACGCAGCGGCAGCCTTCTGGTGATCTCGGGCCAGCTCTGCTTCGGGGCGGATGGCAAGCTCGCAGCGACCCATAAGGGCAAGGTTGGCGGCACCGTCTCGATGGATGACGCCAAGGCTGCGGCGCGGCTGTGCGCGATCAATGTGCTGGCACAGGTCAAGCTTGCGATCGGCGATCTCGACAAGATCGCGCGCTGCATCCGCCTCGGCGGCTTCATCAATGCCATGCCGGACTATGAGCCGCTGGCGCAGGTGATGAATGGCGCGTCCGATCTGATGGTTGAGGCGCTTGGCGACAAAGGCCGTCACGCCCGTAGCACGGTCGGCGTGATCGTGCCGATGGCCGCTGCCGTCGAGGTCGAAGGCATGTTCGAGATCGCCGGATGACGGCTCCCGGATGGATGACGGCGCGCCCGATTGCCCATCGCGGCCTGCACGATGCGGCGCGCGGGGTGATCGAGAACAGCCCTTCGGCGGCTCGCGCCGCGGTCGCTGGTGATTTTGGCATCGAATGCGATGTGCAGCTCACGGCCGATGGCGAAGCGGTGGTGTTCCACGACTTCGTCCTCGACCGGTTGACCGTGGCCTCCGGCCGTGTCGATGCACACAGCGCAGCCGCGCTCGGCACTGTTGTGATGCGCGGCAGCGATGACCGAATTCTGGCGCTGCAAGCCTTTCTCGATGTCATCGCCGGCAAGGTTCCGCTGGTTCTTGAAATCAAGAGCCGTTTTGATGGGGACATGCGCCTCGCCCGGCGGGTTGCCGATGTCGTCAAGGCGAGCCCCTTCCCCATCGTGCTGAAATCCTTCGATCCCCGCATCGTCACGGCGCTCAAGACCCTGACACCGGACCACGCCCGCGGCATCGTCGCGATGAACGACTACAGCTATCCGGACTACGACACCTGCAGCGCCACCGAGAAGCATGCCATGGCCAACCTGCTGCACTTTGGCGAATCGCAACCCGATTTTGTGTCCTGGCGGGTGCGCGACCTGCCATCAGCAGCGCCTTTCCTGTGCCGCCGGGCCCTCGGGCTGCCGCTGATGACTTGGACCGTGCGCAATGCCGAGGATCGCGCGCTGTCGGCGGCGCATGCAGACCAGATGGTGTTCGAGGGTTTCGTTCCATGAGAGGGGCGCCATCCCGACCTGCCCGTGTGCGCAAGCCGGTCCCGGCATGAACGTGGACAAGGCGGCGATCCGCCTGAAGACCGTGCTGTCACTGGCGGACATCCCGTCTGATGACTGGGACCGGTGCAGCCAATGGGCAGGGCCGAAAGGCAGCAACGGTCCTGATTCAGGGTCTCAGGTCGATGCCGCCAACCCGTTCATCTCATACGCGTATCTCAGTGCCCTGGAGGATTCCGGCTGTGTCGGTGCCCGCACCGGATGGACCAGCGCCCATCTTGTTGCAGAAGGGGCGGATGGCCGCATCCTTGGTGTCGCTCCGACCTATCTGAAGTCCCACAGCCAGGGTGAATACGTTTTCGACCACAGCTGGGCCGATGCCCTGCAGCGCGCAGGCGGGCGCTACTACCCCAAGCTCCAGACGACCTCACCTTTCACGCCGGCCACCGGCCGCCGGCTTCTTGCCGCACCGGGGCCGGATGCGCTCGCGGCAGAAGCGGTGCTCGCTGACGGCCTGCTGGCCCTGCGCGATCAGATGAACGCCTCGTCCGCGCACATCACCTTCCTGACCGAAGGCGAGTGGCGGCGGTTGGAGCCGGCCCATTGGCTCCAGCGGCTCGATGTCCAGTATCACTGGTTCAACCATGGCTACGCGACCTATGACGATTTTCTCGGACTTCTGGCCTCGCGCAAGCGCAAGGCCCTGAAGCGCGAACGCCGCGACGCGCTGGGTGAGGAGATCAGCATCGAACGGCTCACCGGCAGCGATCTGACCGAGGCCGTCTGGGACGATTTCTTTGCCTTCTACATGGATACAGGCTCCCGCAAGTGGGGCCGCCCCTATCTCAACCGCACCTTCTTTTCGCTGATCGGCGAGCGCATGGCAGACCGCATCGTCCTGGTCATGGCGCGGCGGGCGGGGCGCTATATTGCCGGCGCGATCAACTTTGTCGGGGCTGACACGCTCTATGGTCGTCATTGGGGCTGCCGCGAGGACCACCCGTTTCTGCATTTTGAGGTCTGCTACCATCAGGCCATCGACCACGCGATCGCGCTCGGGCTTGACCGGGTCGAAGCCGGCGCGCAGGGCGACCACAAGATCGCACGCGGCTACGAACCGGCGTTGACACGATCGGGCCACGCCATCGCCCACCCCGGGTTCCGCCGGGCGGTGGCGGATTTCCTCAGTCACGAGCGGCCCCAGATCGAGCAACTTGTGCTGGCGATGCGGGCCGATCTACCTTTTGCCCAGACGTCCGCATCCGGCATGACCGCAGGCGACGGTGGCCAAGCTTGATCCAAACCTTGCATGAACCGTCAGGTCGCGGGATGGGGGAAGAACCCCGCCACGGCCAGCAACGACCAGGAAAGCAGCGCGATGACAACCTATGACCCAAACAACATCTTCGCACGCATCCTGCGCGGGGAACTGCCATGCCATCGCGTCTTCGAGAACGAGCACTGTCTGGCCTTCATGGACATCATGCCGCGCTCGCCAGGCCACACTCTCGTCATTCCCAGAATCCCGGCGCGCACGATCATCGATATCGAGCCAGCCGCCCTGTCAGCGCTGGCGGTGACGGTCCAGACCGTCGCGCGGGCGGTCAAGACCGCGATGGTCGCGGATGGCCTCACGATCCAGCAATTCAATGAAAGCGCCGGCGGGCAGGTCGTGTTTCACCTCCATTTTCACATCATTCCGCGCTGGGAAAGCAAGATGATGGCCCCGCACGGCGCAGGCATGGCCCCGGCCGAGCAGTTGATGCTGCATGCCGAACAGATCAAGGCGGCGCTCGCCGGCTAGTGCATCAGCCCGCCAAGTGGACTCCGGTTGGCGGATCAAGATGATGCTGAAACAATAAAATAGAGCGGACGACCTGATGCAAACAGGGCGTACGCTCTAAACTTGGCTGCCCCAGAGGCCGACGCCGATCAGGACCATCTCGCCGACGAAAAGCCCGGCCAGAACCGAGCGCCGCGCCACAAAGTAGACAGCGACGCCAGCAGCCAGCGCACCCAGCCGGCCCCAGAGCGGCACGACCGTGAGAGCACCGGACGGTGACATCAGCAACTTGGCCACGACACCCGCCACCAGCGCTGTCGCCACCATGCGCACCCAGACCATCACCTGCGAATTCTCGTCGAGATTGCGCCCGGCCAGCACGCCGGCCACACGCCAGACCTCGGTCGGCAAAAAGCCGATGACAATCACCACGAGATAGGGCCAGAGCCCGCCACTGGCCTGTTCCAGCTCAGCCAGCATCAGCGCCCTCCCCGCATGCGGTGGATGGCGTAAGCCAGTGTCCCGCCCACAAGTCCGACCACGAGCAGATCGAAATCCTGCCCGACCAGCGCCGTTGCGAGAGGCGCGAGGGCAAAGCCGAGGCCGAGCGCGGCCCAGTCGGCCAGCGTGCGCGAGCCCGCCACGAGCGACAGGGTGAAGAACATCGGCGTGGTGAACAGCAGAGCGGCCGCGAAGGCAGCGGGCAAGGCAGCGATGAGGAAATAGCCGGCCCCCGTCGCGAACGTTGCCGCGGCCATGACCATGACCGAAAAGCCGATGAAGAACGGATAGCGCTGCTCCACCGGCAGGCCAGGGAGCAAGCGGCGACCCTCGGTCCATGCCGTCACTGCCACGAAATGGGCTCCGAACAACAGCTTGCCCGTGCCAACCCCCGGACCACGCAGGAGCGGAAGAAGCGATACGACCATCGGAAAGAAGCGAATCGACGAAAGCGACACGGCAACTGCGATGGCTGGCAGCGAGGCACCCGCAGCGAGCGAGCCGAACAGCAGCACCTGCGCCGGCCCAGCCCAGAGCAGCACGGTCGAAAACACACCAGCCCACATCGGGTAGCCGATATCGCGCGTCAGGCCACCGACACCGATCAGGGATGCCATCAGCACGAGCGACGGCAAACCAGCAGCTTGCCGGACACCCGCCCGAAACGGAAACCAGAACGTGGCACCATTGCCATCCGGCTGGCCAGCCAGCCGCATCACTGCGTGGAACTCGCCGGCATGATGCTCAGAGCCGTCCACCTGTCACAGTGTTGAAAACCTCGACGGCAAAGTCCTGCAATTCCTTCGGGATGCCGCCAACGGCCTGAAAGATCAGGTAAGCGATGTAGATCAACGCAGGCACCAGAATCCAGCCCAGCACTTCCTCGAAAACCTTGCGGCGGCGGCGGCGGCGATCCCGCTTTTCGCCCCAGCTCAGCTTCTGTTTGGCAGGCGCAGGTGTCTGCGGCTGGTTGGCCAAGTTCTGGTTGGCCATATCCTGGCTCACGCAAGCCCCCTATTGCAGAGTGAGGGCTCAGCCCTTGTTCAACGGCACCTTCGGCACGGTCCGGACAGTGCCGCCGCGTGGTGTGTCAGGGTTTTCCGGACCTGGCAAGAACTTCGACATGTCCGATGCCGGGGATTTCTTGCCCGAGGGCCCGGACTTGCCGGACGGCTTGTCTGGCGATGATCCGGACGACCGGCCAGACGGCTTGGCCCGTGCCGTCGCTGTCTTGGCGCTGCGCGCCTTGCCGGTGCGGGCCCGCGACTTGGCGGCATCGCGCACGTCCTTCTCCGGCTTTGGCGTGATCGGCCCTTCCGGGAACTCGAAGCCCAGCACCTTGAGGCCTGTCGTCTCGGACGCCACGACCACGACACGCACGGCCCCGCCATGCTTGAGGCGACCAAACAGGACCTCGTCAGCCAGCGGCGTCTTGATCGTCTGCTGAATCAGCCGGCCCATCGGCCGCGCGCCCATCGCTTCGTCGTAGCCATTGTCGGCAAGCCACTCGCGTGCCTCGTCTGTCAGTTCGATGGTGACGGCCCGGTCGGCGAGCTGTGCCTCAAGCTGCGCGATGAACTTGTCGACAACCTGACGGATGACGGCACGCGGCAGATGGCCGAACGAGATCACCGCATCCAGCCTGTTGCGGAATTCGGGAGCGAACATGCGGCTGATCGCCTCCATGTCATCACCCTCGCGCTTGGAGCGGGTGAACCCATAGGCGGGACGCGCCATGTCGGCAGCCCCGGCATTGGAGGTCATGATCAGGATGACGTTCCGGAAATCGACCTGCTTGCCGTTATGGTCGGTCAGTTTGCCATGATCCATGATCTGCAACAGGATGTTGAACAGGTCGGGATGCGCCTTCTCGATTTCGTCGAGCAGCAGCACGCAATAGGGGTTCTGGTCGATCCCGTCAGTGAGCAGGCCGCCCTGGTCGAAGCCGACATAGCCCGGAGGCGCGCCGATCAGCCGGCTGATCGTATGCCGCTCCATGTATTCTGACATGTCGAAGCGCAGCATTTCCACGCCGAGCACCTTGGCCAGTTGCTTGGCGACCTCGGTCTTGCCGACGCCGGTCGGCCCCGCAAACAGATAGCAGCCGATCGGCTTTTCAGGCTCGCGCAGGCCGGCCCGCGCCAGCTTGATGGAGGCTGACAACGAAGAGATCGCAGCCTCCTGGCCATAGACGACCCGCCGCAGCGTCGTCTCCATGTGCTGCAGCACCTCGGCATCGTTCTTCGAGACGGTCTTGGGCGGAATCCGTGCCATGGTCGAGATCGTCGTCTCGATTTCCTTGACGCCGATGGTCTTCTTGCGGCGGCTCTCCGGCAGCAGCATCTGCGACGCGCCGGTTTCGTCGATCACATCGATGGCCTTGTCCGGCAGCTTGCGGTCGTTGATGTAGCGCGCAGACAATTCCACTGCTGCCTTGATCGCATCGGCGGTGTAACGCAGCTTGTGGAACTCCTCGAAATAGGGCTTGAGCCCCTTCAGGATCTCGATGGCATCCGGCACGGACGGCTCGTTGACGTCGATCTTCTGGAACCGGCGCACCAGCGCCCGGTCCTTCTCGAAATACTGCCGGTATTCCTTGTAGGTCGTCGAGCCGATGCAGCGCAGTGTCCCGCCCGACAGCGCGGGCTTGAGCAGGTTTGACGCATCCATGGCACCGCCCGAGGTCGCGCCCGCGCCGATGACCGTGTGGATCTCGTCGATGAACATGATGGCCTTGGGATGGGCCTCGATCTCCTTGATGACCTGCTTCAGCCGCTCCTCGAAATCGCCGCGATAGCGCGTGCCGGCCAGCAAGGTGCCCATGTCGAGCGAAAAGACCGTGGCATCGGCCAGCACCTCGGGCACCTCGCCCATGATGATCTTGCGGGCCAGACCTTCGGCAATCGCCGTCTTGCCGACGCCCGGATCGCCGACCAGCAGGGGATTGTTCTTCTGGCGGCGGCAAAGGATCTGGATGGTGCGCTGCACCTCCTGCTCGCGCCCAATCAGCGGATCGATGCGCCCGTCCCTCGCCTTTATGTTGAGGTTGACGCAGTAACTCTCTAATGCGCCTTCCTTTTTCTTCTTTTTCTCTTCGCCGTTGTCCTGACCTGGCTCGTCGCGCTTGTCGCGGCCTTCATTCTCTTCGTCGACCCCGCGCGCGGGCCGCGGCTCCGAAGAGCCCGGACGCTTGGCAATGCCGTGGCTGATGTAGTTGACTGCATCATACCGGGTCATGTCCTGCTCCTGCAGGAAGTAGGCGGCATGGCTTTCGCGCTCGGCGAAGATCGCGACCAGCACATTCGCCCCGGTCACCTCCTCCCGGCCGGAGGACTGCACATGGATCACGGCGCGCTGGATGACGCGCTGGAACCCGGCCGTCGGCTTGGCATCGTCACGCCCGTCATGGACGAGGTTGTTCAACTCGTTCTCGACATACTCGACGAGGTTGCGCTTGAGCAGGTCGAGATCGACACTGCAGGCCCGCATCACGGCGGCGGCATCCTGATCGTCGACCAGCGCCAGCAGCAGATGCTCCAGCGTGGCGTATTCGTGGCGTCGTTCGTTGGCGAGCGCCAGCGCCCGGTGCAGCGCCTGTTCAAGACTGCGCGAAAAGCTCGGCATCAGACGCTCCTAGTTCTTTTCCATGACGCATTGCAGCGGATGAGAATGCTTGCGGGCGAAATCCATCACGTTGGTGACCTTGGTCTCGGCCACCTCGTAGGTAAACACGCCGCACTCGCCCACGCCGTTGTGGTGGACATGCAACATGATTTGCGTCGCCTCGTCACGCGTCTTGTTGAAGAACCGTTCGAGCACGTGAATCACGAATTCCATGGGCGTGTAGTCGTCGTTCAGCAGCAGCACGCGGTAAAGATTGGGCTTCTTGGTCTGCGTCTTGGTGCGTGTGATGACCGCGGTTCCCGAATTGCCGCTGCCCTCCTTGCCGTCACGCGGCGCACGCGCCAGCCGAAGACCGCTGGCGACCGCCTCACGGTCACCAGTCTTGCCCACTCCAGCCTTGTCGGCGTCATCCATCATCAGTTCGCTGCGGCCATCCATGCGAGGATCAATCTGCTTCATGACGAATGTATAGTCGCCATGCCTGCTTCGCCAGTGCGGGGAATAGCGTAACCCATCACATTCCCCGTGAGGATGACAGGTGCCCTCTCCTGCCAGCGCAAACATGCGGGATTTGCGGTGTACAGGGACGAACGGGCGCGACGTTCGAAGCAGGACCCGAAAAGCAGAAACCCGGCCACAAGGACCGGGTTCCCACGAACGATAGGGCTGAACAACCAGTGCCCGGATGATGCGCGGCCCGTAACGGACCGCAGCACCTCACTTGGCGGCAGGCGTTGCCTTGGCGATCACGGCTTCGAACGGCTTGAAAGCGTCCTTGGCCATCGCGGTGTAGAGTTCGCCCATCTTGGTGGCCTGGGCCACGAGACCTTCGTAGGCGGACTTGGCGTAGTCGGCCTGGATTTCAAAGGCCTTGTCGATGGTCTTGACGGCGACGAGCTTCTCGACGACGGCGGTGCCCTGTTCGAACGACTTCTTGGTGAAGTCCGACGATTCGACGGCAATGGTCTGCAGGCCCTTGGAGGCAACGCCGAACGACTTGAGAGCGGCGTCGACGTTTTCCTTGCCGACCTTCTGGAATGCTTCAAACTGCTGCATCATGACAATCCCTACGGCCTGAGGCCGCCTCTTGCTCTGGGGCGCACGCCCCGGTTTCATCTGTCCAGATGGCGATGCTGCACCGCAACCTGATGGCTCCCATATTGTGCATCGCACCATTCATGTCAAGCCGATTGTTGCACTGCACCATCCGCCTTTCGGCCACCCCTTAACCGCCAAGTAACCTCATCCGACTAAGCTCAACTTGTGTGTTCGAATTGCCACGTTGGCCCGGATACACGGCGTGGTTCGCGTTCGGGTGGGTTTGTTTTATGGCGTTGTTGAGCGTTGTCAGGCGTTTCGGGCGGTTTCGTGCCGCAATCGGGGCCATTGCAGGCCTTGCGCTGGCTCTCACGGCCGGCATAGCTCCGGCAGAAGCGGCCCGCAAGAAGCGTGGCGGCGGCTACAATCCCCCTTATGCGGCGATGGTCATCGACGCCAAGACGGGACGCATGCTGCATGGCGTCAACGAGAACGCCCTGCGTCATCCGGCATCCATCACCAAGGTCATGACGCTCTACATGCTGTTCGAGCAGATGGAGCGCGGGCGATTCCGGATGGATTCGCCGCTTCGTGTCTCGTCCTATGCTGCCTCGCGCCCGCCGTCGAAGATCGGCGTTGATGCGGGCGAAACCATCGAGGTCGAGGATGCCATCAAGGCGTTGATCACCAAGTCCGCCAACGACGTTGCCGTGGTGGTCGCCGAAAACATTGCCGGCGATGAGGACACCTTCGCCGAACAGATGACCCGCCGCGCCCGCTCGCTCGGCATGACCCGCACGGTGTTCAAGAACGCTTCCGGCCTGCCCGATGCCGAACAGGTCACGACGGCCCGCGACCTGACCATTCTGGCGCGCGCCATCCAGGAGCGTTTCCCGCGTCACTACCAGATGTTCCAGACCCGAAACTTCGCCTATGCGGGCCGCAACTACCGCAACCACAACAAGCTTCTCGGCCGCGTCGAAGGCGTTGACGGGATCAAGACCGGCTACACCCGGATGTCCGGCTTCAACCTCATGACCTCTGCCAAGGCAGATGGCCGCCACATCGTCTCGATCGTGCTCGGCGGTCGCTCGGGTCGCGTGCGCGACAACATCATGGCCGGACTGGTCGTGGCCCACCTGCCCCGTGCGTCGTCCGGCCCGCGCACCTCTCTGGTCGCACAGGTGCCGGAGACGGAGCGCCAGCCGGAAACGCAGCGCACCGTCGAACGGACGCCAGAGCGTGCTCCCGAGCGCGTCCGCGTCGCTGTTGCCGAACCGGTCCGCGCAGCAGAACCCGCGGCTGCCCCTGCCCCGCAGCCCGTTGCGGCCGCCCGCCCTGTCGCCCGCCCGATCGATCTGGCATCGGCTCGTCCGATCTCTGCGTCGGCAGCGGCCAACGCATTCGCGGCACCGACGCCGACATCCACCTCGGCGCAGGCCATGCGCTGGGCCACCGGCGCTCCTCCGGCCGGAGCCCGTGAGATCCGTCCGACCGCTGCTGTTGCGCAGGCTGAGACCCGCAACACCCCGCAGCCTGCCGTGCGACCGGCTGCACCCGTGCCGGCCCAGCCAGCACCGGCACCTCGTCCGTCAGTCGCGGTCTCTGAAGCCCCTGCGGTCATGCCAGAGCGCATCCAGCCCCAGCCCGTGCAGCCGGCTTCCACGTCCCGCACCGGCCAGATTCGCCCGCCGGCCAATGTCCAGTTCACCTCGTCTGTCGCCAAGCAGCCTGAAAAGCCTGACGCGCGCGCCGAGACGCCGGCTCCGAAGGCCACCCTCGCAAGCGGCTGGATGATCCAGCTTGGCGCCACCGACGACGAAGGCAAGGCCAAGGGTATCATCAGCAACGCCCGCGCCAAATCCCGGACGCTGACCGAGGCCAAGGGCTTCACGCAGCCGGTGGAACGCGGCGGCTCGACCCTGTTCCGCGCGCGCTTCGCCGGCTTCGATGACCAGACCGAGGCCAACAACGCCTGCCGCGATCTCAAGCGCAGCGGCTTCTCCTGCTTTGCTACCCGCAGCTGACCAGTTCCCGCGTACCCAAGGACTTGCCCCGATGTCACTTCAAGAGAACGTCCTTGGCTTCGTTGACACGGGCCGCGAGCGCACTGGTTCCACCGGCATCCGGGTGCAACCTCTTGATCAGCGCCCTGTGGGCCTGGCGGATCGCCTCCTCGCCCGCCCCAGGCTGAAGCCCAAGGATGTCGTAGGCCTCCTGTTTGGTCATCGCGCCCGGCTTGCCCGTGCGATTCAGCCCCGCGTCACCATCCGCCTGAGCGTGCTCACGCCCTCCGGGAAACCGGCGGTCCAGATAAGCCTCTAGCAGTCGCGCCGCGTCCGGGTCCGAGGCCTGGACCTCGGCAGCCAGGGCCTGCAACTCTGCCGGAGCAAGGCTGTCGAGCGCCCGACCGGCGAAGGCGCCTTGCAGCACCGTTCCGGTCATCGTGCCGCTGTCATGATCGAGCTGCATCTCGATGCTGCGGGATGACACCTTCGAGATCTTGCCCTCGGAGGTTTTCCAGCTCTTCGTCCATTGGGCGAAGGGATGGCTGTAGGCCCAGCCCAGCAGCCAGGCACCAAAGCCGCCGATCAGCATGGCCATGTCGATGCGCCCGCGCATGAAGAAGAAGGCGGCCAGCGCCATCGCCGCGCCTCCGCCAAGCTTCTTCAGCCAGGCAGCGAGCAACGCCGGATTTGAACCCGCAAACAGCTTTGCCACCCACCAGATGGCAACCAGCGCGGCAAGACCGTAAAGCAGACCCATCAGCCCTTGTTCCCCATCTGGGTCAGCAATCCTCTTGCGCCGGCTTCGCGTTCGGCCAGCCTTACCAGGGCTGTGCGCCCTCCTGCCGCATAGCTTGCGGCAGCCTTGAGCAGATCAAGCAGTTGCGCCGCCGAACCTGCGTCGAAGCGTGCATAGGCCCCGCCGGTGAGGCGCGCAATCTCGCGGAACACAGCAGCCGCCGCATGGTCATGTCCCTCCTGGAACAGAAAGCCCTTGATGCCGAGCAGGCCGAGTTCGCCTGCGAGCGCACACAGATCATCGGCCTGCTCCTCCATGGCGTCGCCGACGAAGACAAAGGCCCGGACAGGCTGGCGCTTGGCCTCATCGCGAACATGGGCCAGAACGCGCCCGATCTGTGTGTGCCCGCCACGGCAATCGATCCGGCCCATGAGTTCGGTCAGCCGGCGCGGATCGCCGACCCAGCCAGACGCGCGGCATTCGTTGAAGCCGCGAAAATAGATCAGCTGCACGCCAAGCCCGCCAAGATCGGCGCAAGCGTCGAACATCCGGCCTTGCAGGCTGCACGCCATATCCCAGGTCGGCTGGCGGCTCATGGTCGCATCCATCCCGAAGACGAGCCGGCCTGCACCGGGCTGGGGCGCCGTCGAAGCAACGGTCTTCGCGGTCTTGAGGAAGCTTTCGATCTCGGCCTTGCCCGAGGGCGCACCGCTCCCGGTGGCGATCTGTGTCTTGTCCGGAGTTTTCGGCAGGTCGGCCATGATGAACTCCACAATCGGCTGCATCAGCCGGAAGGGCAACCTCGCCCTTGCCTGATATTGGCGCGGGCTGGCGGATTTGCTACGCCCCGGAGCGATCAAGGGAGATAAGCCTCATGCCACAGGTGCCGGTCGTCCGCACCGTCAAGGCGCTGCGCGCCCGCGTCAGCCGCTGGCAGGCCGACGGCGAGCGCGTGGCGCTGGTGCCCACCATGGGTGCGCTGCATGCCGGCCACGTCGCGCTGGTGACGGCCGGGCGCAGGCATGCGCAGCGCGTTGTTGTCTCGATCTTCGTCAATCCGACCCAGTTCGCACCATCGGAAGACCTGTCGCGCTACCCCCGCACCTTTGCCTCTGACCGTGCGAAGCTGACCGATGCAAGAGCGGATCTGATCTTCGCGCCTACCGTGCCAGGGATGTATCCCGACGGCTTCGCCACGACCGTTTCACTGGCCGGACCGGCCACGGTGGGTCTGGAGGACGCGTTCCGGCCCACGCATTTTCCGGGCGTCGCCACCGTGGTCTGCAAGCTGTTCACCCAATGCCGGCCCGACCTCGCGATTTTCGGCGAGAAGGATTACCAGCAATTGCAGGTCGTGACGCACATGGCGCGCGATCTCGATCTGGGGGTGAGGGTCATCGGCGTGCCGACCGTCAGGGAGCCGGATGGCCTCGCGATGTCGTCGCGCAACCGGTTCCTGACGCCTGCAGAGCGCCAGACAGCGCTGGTCCTGCATCGGCAGATGCAAGGCACAGCCATTGCGATCCGCGCAGGCAGCGGTCCTGAATCAGCACTGGCAACGGCACGCTCGGCGATCATCGCAGCCGGATTCACGCTCGACTATCTCGAACTGCGCGATGCGGGCACATTGGCACCCGTTGACACAACATCGGGTTTTGCGAGCCTTGCGACGAGGCCATTGCGCCTGCTGGTTGCTGCAAGCATCGGCACAACGCGGCTCATCGACAACATCGGGGTTTGATCCGCAGCGGGCGATGCGCGCCGCACGGGCGAGGCAACGTCATGAGGTTGCCCAAAACCACTTGACTTCGACGCCTGCCACCGTCAAACAGCACCGAGATTTCAGCCGGGTGCAACCCGGCGTTTTTTGTTGTGCGTCCGGAGCAGGCCGCACCACCAGACAAGCAGGTGCCCCATGGCCAAGGCCGTTACGATCAAGATCAGGCTCGTGTCGACAGCCGACACCGGTTACTTCTATGTGACGAAGAAGAACTCGCGCACGATGACCGAAAAGATGACCAAGAAGAAGTATGACCCGGTCGCGCGCAAGCACGTCGAGTTCAAGGAATCCAAGATCAAGTGATGGTTCAGCCTGGCGCTTCAAGCGCCTCGCCGATCACGACAAAAGGCGCTCTTCGGAGCGCCTTTTTCGTTTGCGGCCTGTGAAGACCACATCGATCAACCGGAAAAGACTGGGAACTGCCGGCGCATGAACGAAAGTGGCCGGCTGGCTGCGGATCTGAGGAGGCCAGAAACTCCCGCAACCAACCGGCCGAGCCCTCGAAGTCCCAGGAGATGCGGCGGACCTGAGCATCCGGGGGCGGCTCTGCGGCGCGTCTTCGTGCGCCGTCGTTGGATGGACCCTAGGGCGAGTCCGCCACGCGAAGCAACGCAAACCAGCAGCGTGGCGCCGTTCATCGTTTGTAAACCTTACCGCGAAAGCACGCCCGTTAAGGCAGCGCCGCAGATGGCTTCAGATGCAATCCTGAACAGCGCCTTCCGGGACTTGCGGCAACGCCAAGGCTGACAAAGCGCGGGCACCTGCTAGAAATGGCGCAACGACTCCGAGGAGAACGGCCATGCTCGCCAACGCCCCCCGCCCCTTCAATTTCGATCTTGGCGAGACGGCTGATGCCATTCGCGAAACCGTCCGCGATTTCTCCCAGGAGAAAATCGCGCCGCTGGCGGCGAAGATCGACAAGGAGGACTGGTTCCCGCGCCATCTGTGGCCGGAGATGGGAGCTCTCGGCCTGCATGGCATCACCGTCGAAGAAGAATGGGGCGGTGCCGGCCTCGGCTATCTCGAACATTGCATCGCCATGGAAGAGGTGTCCCGTGCCTCAGCCTCCGTCGGGCTGTCCTATGGCGCGCACTCCAACCTGTGCGTCAACCAGTTGCGCCGCTGGGGCACGCCAGAACAGAAGCAGCGCTATCTTTCAAAGCTGGTCAGCGGCGAGCATCTTGGTGCGCTTGCGATGTCCGAGCCGGGGGCCGGCTCCGATGTGGTCTCGATGCGCCTGCGCGCCGACAAGAAGGGCGACCGTTTCATCCTCAACGGTTCGAAGATGTGGATCACCAACGGCCCGACAGCCGAGACACTGATCATCTATGCCAAGACCGACATGGACGCCGGCTCGCGCGGCATCACCGCCTTTCTGGTCGAGAAGGGCTTCAAGGGCTTCTCGATTGCCCAGAAGCTCGACAAGCTCGGCATGCGCGGCTCCGAGACCGGCGAACTCGTCTTCGAGGATTGCGAGGTGCCCGAAGAGAACATCATGGGCGGGCTCGGCAAGGGCGTGAACGTGCTGATGAGCGGGCTCGACTACGAGCGCGCCGTGCTGGCCGCAGGCTCGCTCGGCATCATGCAGGCCTGCATGGATGTGGTCATGCCCTACATCCATGAGCGCAAGCAGTTCGGCAAGGCGATCGGCGAGTTCCAGCTGGTGCAGGGCAAGGTCGCCGACATGTATGTCACGATGAACAGCTGCAAGGCCTATGTCTACGCCGTCGCCAAGGCCTGCGACCGGGGCGAAACCACCCGCGAGGACGCCGCCGGCGCGATCCTGATCGCTGCCGAAAAGGCCACGCTGATGGCGCTGGACGCGATCCAGCTCCTTGGCGGCAATGGATACATCAACGACTACCCCACAGGCCGGCTGCTGCGCGACGCGAAGCTCTACGAGATCGGTGCCGGCACCAGCGAAATCCGCCGCATGCTGATCGGCCGCGAACTGTTCGAGAAAACGAAGTGAACCGCGCATCCGGTCGGTCGGCAGTCGGGCAGGACCACGCACGGTCGGGCCAGCCTGTCATATGATCGAGGCCATCCTCATCCTTCTGGTCTGCCAGCTTTTCGGCGAAGCGCTGGCGCGGGGCCTCGGGCTGCCGGTACCCGGCCCGGTGCTCGGCATGGCGCTTTTGTTCACAGCCCTGCAGGTGCGCGCGCGACTGAGGCCCGATGCGCCGGGCGTCGAGACCCTGCCACTCGGAGCGGTCGCGGCCTTCCTGCTGGCCAACCTGTCGTTGTTGTTCGTGCCCGCCGGGGCCGGCATCATGAGCCACGCGGCCACGCTGGCCGAGCATGGCGCAGGGTTGATCGTTGCGCTTGTGCTGTCCACGGCTGTCACGCTCGCCGTCACGGCGCTGGTCTTCGTCAAGGTCGCTGGCCTTGGCCGTCGCGGGGACGCGCCATGAGCGACGCCAGCCGGCTCTGGGTCTATCTTGCCGCCAGCCCGCTGCTCTGGCTGGCCATGACGCTGCTGGCCTACGCCATCGCCGACCGGCTGTCGCTGGCCGCGAAACGGCATCCGCTGGTCAACCCGGTGCTGATCGCAGTCGCGGCGCTATCTGCGATGCTCTGGGCCAGCGGCACACCCTATGCGACCTATTTCGAGGGTGCGCAGTTCGTCCACTTCCTGCTTGGGCCGGCGACAGTGGCGCTGGCGATTCCGCTGCATCGCAACTGGCCTGTGGTGCGCAGGGCCATCGTGCCGATTCTCGCTGCGCTCGGCGCCGGTTCGCTGACAGCCGTGATCTCGGCCGTCGGCATAGCCTGGGCGTTCGGTGCGCCTTACGAGCTGCTCGCCTCGCTGGCGCCGAAGTCTGTCACCGCGGCGATCGCCATGGGCATTTCCGAAGGCCTTGGCGGCAATCCTTCGCTGACAGCGGCGCTGGTCATCACCACCGGCGTGCTCGGCGCGATCATGGTGACCCCGATGATGAACGCCATGGGCCTGACCGACTACCGCGCGCGCGGCTTTGCAGCCGGCGTCGCCTCCCACGGCATCGGCACCGCCCGTGCTTTCCAGGTCGACCCGGTGGCTGGTACCTTCGCCGGCATCGCGCTGGGACTCAACGGGCTGATCACCGCCCTGATCGTGCCCGCACTGATGGCGTGGCTGCGGTAAGCCCTTGGCAAGATGAGCATGGCCTTGCCGCAGAACGGTGCGCGCCTCCCGTTCCGGGCTGATGTGGCAATCCCGGCTTTGCCTGAACACGCCCCGGCGCTAGGAGTAGTTGGCGGCGGACGCGCGCCGGCAGAACCCTGACATGAGAACCACACCGTGAGAATCACCACCTGGAACGTCAACTCGGTCCGCCAGCGGCTCGAACATCTGCTGGCCTTCCTGAAGGAAGCCGAGCCCGATGTGCTCTGCCTTCAGGAGATCAAGACACAGGATGACAGCTTCCCGCGGCTGGAGATCGAGGCGGCGGGCTACCATGTGGTGACCCATGGCCAGAAGACCTTCAACGGCGTGGCCATTCTGTCAAAGGCCCGGCTGGAGGACGTCCGGACCGGCTTGCCCGGCGATCCTTCCGATGAGCAGGCCCGCTATCTTGAAGGCATGGTGCCGCTCGGCGCTGGAATGGTGCGCGTCGGGTGCATCTACCTGCCCAACGGCAACCCGGTCGGCACCGAGAAGTATCCCTACAAGCTCGGCTGGATGGAGCGCCTTGCTGCCCACGCCGCAGCGCTTCTGAAACTTGAGGAGCCTCTTGTGCTGGCAGGTGACTACAACGTCATCCCCGAGCCGGGCGATTGCCATGATCCGGCAGCATGGGCACAGGATGCACTGTTCTTGCCGCAGACACGCGCGAAGTTTCGCGAATTGCTGAATCTGGGCCTGACCGATGCCGTGCGCGCCACCACCAATGCGGAAAAGCTCTACACGTTCTGGGATTATCAGGCCGGCGCCTGGCAAAAGAACAACGGCATCCGCATCGACCACCTGCTGCTGTCGGCGCAGGCAACCGACCGGCTGATCGGCACCACCATCCACAAGCATGTGCGCGGCTGGGAAAAGCCTTCGGACCATGTGCCGGTGAGCGTCGATCTGCGCGCCGAACCGGTCCGCTGAGGTCAACGGCGGTTGTTGACCTGTCGCTGAAGGTAGACGACCGCTGCCTCGCGGTCCTGCACGGAGGCCGCTTCGAAAGCCTTGCGATGCGCCTCGATGATCTCGACATGGCGCTCCGGATCAGCAGCATCGCGTGCCAGCGTCAGCCACATCAGCCCGCGCGCCGCCTGGCGCGGCATGCCGGCCACCCCTGCGAGCATCAACTGGCCGAGCAGCGCCTGCGATTCGACATGGCCCTTCTCGGCGGAGAGGTTCAGCCAGCGTGCAGCCTGCCGCGGGTCCTTGGCGACACCGCGACCTTCGAGATGCAGTCTGCCAAGATGATACTGCGCCGCCGGATCGCCATAATAGCTGGCGGCATACTGGAACAGTTCCGCGGCCCTCGGCGCATTGGCCTTCACATACGAGCCCTTGATGCCATCCCGCATGTAGATCCCGAGCTGCGTAAAGGCGGACGACACCACCTTGGCATGCTGCGTGCCAGGCACTTCATCGGCAAAATCATCGGCGATCTTCGAAAAATACTCGAACGCCTTCAGGTCGTCATGCGGCACGCCATCGCCGATCGAATACATCGTGCCGAGTTTCCAGAGCGCGAGTGCATCGCCCTGCCCGGCGGCGAATTCGAGCGCGCGGGCGGCGTCCACCTTGTTGCCCGCGTTGTAATCCTTCACCCCTGCCCTGATCGCATCACGCGCCGACGAGAACGGCGCGAGCGGCACTGGCTGCGCTGCGCCCGGCGACGGTGCCAGCACGGCCCGCGGTGGCATTTGAACCGTGCCGCGCGCGCCATCCTGCGCCAGCGCCGGTCCGGCGCTGGCAACCATCAGGACAACAAGGGTGATGTCAGATATCCGCATAGCAGTGCTTTTCCGCCGCCCCGCCCGGGTGTGTGACAGCGCCTCCGAGAGCCGATCCGACCTGATCCGCATACTTCCAGAGGGCGCCAGAGGTGTAGTCCGTGCCGCGAGGCTTCCAGAGCTTCTTACGCGCCCGCAATTCGGCGCTGGTAAGGCGAACCTTGAGCGTTCCCTTGATCGCATCAAGATCGATGATGTCGCCGTCCTGAAGCAGTCCGATAGGCCCGCCGACGGCGGCTTCCGGCCCGACATGGCCGACGCAGAAGCCACGTGTCGCGCCAGAGAAGCGCCCGTCGGTGATCAGGGCCACCTTGTCACCCATGCCCTGCCCATAGAGCGCAGCAGTGGTCGACAGCATCTCGCGCATGCCGGGGCCGCCTTTGGGCCCCTCATAGCGGATGACCAGCACGTCGCCTTCCTTGTACTGCTTGTTCTTGACGGCCTCGAAGCAGGCTTCCTCGTTGTCGAAGCAGCGCGCCGGACCGGAGAACTTCTGCTTGGAACGCGGCATGCCGGCGACCTTCACGATCGCGCCTTCCGGTGCCAGATTGCCGCGCAGGCCGACGACGCCACCGGTCTTGGTCAGGGGCTTGTTGGCCGGATAGACCACGTCCTGATCGGGGTTCCAGGTCACCTTCGCCATGTTCTCGGCAATGGTGCGGCCCGTGACCGTCATGCAGTCGCCGTGCAAGAAGCCATGGTCGAGCAGGGTCTTCATCAGCAGCGGGATGCCACCGACCTCGAACATGTCCTTGGCGACATATTTACCGCCCGGCTTGAGGTCCGCGATGTAGGGCGTCTTCTTGAAGATCTCGGCGACATCGAACAGGTCGAACTTGATGCCGCATTCATGCGCGATGGCCGGCAGGTGCAGGGCCGCATTGGTCGAGCCGCCGGACGCAGCCACGACGGTGGCGGCATTCTGAAGCGCCTTGAGCGTGACGATGTCGCGCGGCCTGATGTTGCGGGCGACAAGCTCCATCACCATCTCGCCGGCGGTGTAGCAGAACTGGTCGCGGATGTCGTAGGGTGCCGGTGCGCCGCAGGAATAGGGCAAGGCAAGCCCGATCGCCTCGGCCACGGTTGCCATCGTGTTGGCCGTGAACTGTGCGCCGCATGAGCCGGACGATGGCGCCGCAACCTGCTCGATTTCGAGCAGATCCTCGTCGGACATCGCGCCGACCGAGTGCTTGCCCACGGCTTCGAACACGTCCTGCACGGTGATCGGCTTGCCCTTGTAGTTGCCCGGAAGGATAGAGCCGCCATACAGGAACACCGCAGGCACGTTCAGGCGCACCATTGCCATCATCATCCCCGGCAGGGACTTGTCGCAGCCTGCGAGGCCGACCAGCGCGTCATAGCAGTGGCCGCGCATCGTCAGCTCGACGGAGTCGGCGATCACCTCGCGTGAAGCCAGCGAGGACTTCATGCCCTGATGGCCCATGGCAATGCCGTCCGTCACGGAGATGGTGCAGAACTCCCTCGGAGTGCCGCCTGCTGACGTGACGCCCTTCTTGACCGCCTGCGCCTGGCGCATCAGGGCGATGTTGCAGGGAGCGGCCTCGTTCCAGCAACTGGCAACGCCGATGAACGGCTGTTCGATCTGACGGGTCGTCATCCCCATCGCGTAATAGTAGGAGCGGTGCGGCGCACGCGACGGACCAACCGAGACATGCCGGCTCGGCAGCTTTGACTTGTCGAAAACCTTGGCGTCCATCGCAATCTCCTCCAGACCAATTGTCGTCCTGCCGGTTGTCCCGGCAGTTCATGCTTCCGTTGGCTGCCTTGGCAGCCTTGGCATCTGTGCCACGCACCACGCCTCCACGGCAACGCGCCAGATGGCGCGGCCTGTCTGCGTCAGATGCGGCTGTCACGCACGGAAGAACCGACAAAATGGCTGGATATCAGTGGGTTAACGCTTCAACGAAGGCCCCAGCTTTGTGGCGCAATCGCGGCATGGACCGGCAGCGAACGCCGGCTCATCTGAATCATTCGAGGCTGTGGCGGAAATGCCACGCCCTTCAATCGATCAAATGATCGCGGGGAGCAGGAAGCCGCCGATGATGAAGAACAGCAGGATGCCGGTGGCGAGCGGCAGGTGCTTTTCCATGAAAAGCCGGATGTTCTCGCCATAGAAGCGCAAGGCCAGCGCAAACATCATGAAGAAGGTGATGCGCGAGACGAAAGCGCCAATCGTGAACAGCGTCAGGTCGAAATGGATGAAGCCGGACATGATCGTGACGATCTTGAACGGAATTGGCGTCAGACCCTTGGTCAGCAGCACCCAGAACCAGACATGCTTGGAGTTCTCGACCATGCCGCTGGCCTGGTCGGCAAGGCCATACAGCGTGATCAGCCACAGCCCGACCGTGTCATAGAGCAACCAGCCGATGGCGTACCCCATATATCCGCCCAGCAGTGCGCCAATGGAACAGACGAAGGCGTAGAACCAGGAGCGCTCCGGTCGGGCGAGACACATCGGAATCAGCAGGGGCAGCGGCGGAATCGGGCTGATCGAGCTTTCCAGAAATGTCACCGCGAAAAGGACCCACACGGCGCGCGGATGGCTCGCGTAGGACACAACCCAGTCATAGGCACGCTTCAGCATGTTGGGTGGGTATCCGGGACTGGCGTTGGAGATCAGAGCCAGCAGAACACCGGCGCGGCAGCTTTATCCGAACTCTGCTTGGGTTTCCAGCGTCGTTCGGCCGATGTGCCAAAAATTGCCGTCGGCCATCACTTGAGGGATGACCTGCGTCGCTCTTGACCCCATATAGCGGCAAGGCGTCGTCACACGGCGCAGATCGCAAGGAGAAACGACAGATGCATGGCACTTCGACGGGGAATGGTGGTTGTCCGGTTGCGCACGGCGCGACGACGCATGCCATGAGGAGCAACCGCGATTGGTGGCCGAACCAGCTCAATCTCAGGATGCTGCACCAGAACACGGCGCTGTCGAGCCCGATGTCGCCTGCATTCAACTACGCCGCTGCCTTCGGCGGCATCGACTACCAGGCATTGAAGCAGGATCTCTTCGCCCTGATGACCAACTCGCAGGATTGGTGGCCGGCGGATTACGGCCACTATGGCCCCCTTTTCATCCGCATGGCCTGGCACAGCGCCGGCACCTATCGCACCGGTGATGGCCGCGGCGGTGCCTCTTCCGGCACGCAGCGTTTCGCGCCGCTCAACAGCTGGCCTGACAACGGCAACCTCGACAAGGCACGCCGCCTGCTCTGGCCGATCAAGGCCAAGTATGGCAACGCCATTTCCTGGGCCGACCTGATGATCCTGGCCGGCAACGCAGCGCTGGAGTCCATGGGCTTCCGGACCTTCGGCTTCGGTGGCGGACGCGCCGATGTCTGGGAACCGGAGGAAGACATCTACTGGGGCAAGGAAGCCGACTGGCTGGGCGACAAGCGCTACAGCGGCGACCGCGCCCTCGAGAACCCGCTGGCTGCCGTCCAGATGGGCCTGATCTACGTCAATCCGGAAGGCCCGAACGGCAAGCCCGATCCTCTCGCCTCGGCGCGTGACATCCGCGAGACCTTCGCCCGCATGGCAATGGACGACGCTGAAACCGTTGCGCTGGTGGCCGGAGGCCACACCTTCGGCAAGACCCATGGGGCCGGCGACACGGCCCATGTTGGCCCCGAGCCGGAAGGTGCCGACATCGCCGCGCAGGGCCTGGGCTGGTTGAACAGCTTCAGCACAGGGCACGGCGCACACACCATCACGAGCGGGCTTGAAGGCCCGTGGACACCGAACCCGGTCCGTTGGGACATGGCCTATTTCGATGTGCTCTTCGGCTATGAATGGGAGCTGGGCAAGAGCCCGGCCGGTGCATGGCAATGGGCGGCGAAGGGGCTTGCAGCGCAAGATCACGCACCGGATGCGCATGACCCGGCAAAGCGCGTGCCGCTGATGATGTCGACCGCCGACATGGCCATGCGGATGGACCCGGCCTACGAGGCAATTTCGCGGCGCTTCCACAAGAACCCGGCCGAGTTTGCCGATGCCTTCGCCCGCGCCTGGTTCAAGCTGACCCACCGCGACATGGGCCCGAAGGTCCGCTATCTCGGCCCGGAGGTTCCGGCAGAGGACCTGATCTGGCAGGACCCGGTTCCGGCCCTCGATCATCCGGCCGTCACCGACGCCGAGATCGCGGCGCTGAAGACGATGATCGCAGCAAGCGGCCTCAGCATCGGCCAGCTCGTGCAGACGGCGTGGGCCTCGGCCTCGACCTTCCGCGGCTCGGACAAGCGGGGCGGTGCCAATGGCGCACGCATCCGCCTCGCGCCGATGAAGGATTGGCAGGTCAACCAGCCAGGCCTGCTCGCCGCAGTTCTGGGCAAGCTCGGCAGCATCCAGGCGACGTTCAACGCCGGCGCGACCAATGGCCGGAAGATCTCGCTGGCTGATCTGATCGTGCTGGGTGGTGCTTACGCCGTCGAGCAGGCAGCGCAGGCAGCGGGCTTCACGGTCAAGGTTCCGTTCACGCCCGGGCGCACGGACGCCACGGCAGAACAGACCGATGTGGAATCCTTCTCCGTGCTGGAGCCGTTTGCCGATGGCTTCCGCAACTACCAGAAGGGGCCATCCGACGTCTCGGCGGAGGAACTGCTTGTCGACAAGGCGCAGCTGCTGACCCTGACCGCGCCCGAAATGACGGTTCTTGTCGGCGGCATGCGCGTGCTTGGTGCCAACCATGATGGCGCCCGCCACGGCGTCTTCACTGACCGAACCGGACAGCTCACGACGGATTTCTTCGTCAACCTGCTCGACATGCGGACGGTCTGGACTGCCACCTCGGACGCGCAGGACCTGTTCGAAGGCCGCGACCGCACGTCAGGCCAGATGAAGTGGACCGCCACGCGCGCCGACCTGATCTTCGGGTCGAACTCGCAGTTGCGGGCCCTGGCCGAGGTCTATGCGCAGGGCGACTCGAAGGAAAAGTTCGTCCACGATTTCATCGCGGCATGGACCAAGGTGATGAACGCCGACCGCTTCGACCTCGCCTGAACGTCAGATCAGCAGCATGCAGAACCCCGGAGCCTCAGGCTCCGGGGTTTTTTCATGCTGAAGCGCTCAGCCCAGTCTGGTCAGGGCGTCGCGAATCTTGGCCTGCCGGGCACGAGCCTCGGCAATCCGCTCACGGTTTTCCTCGATCACCTCTTCGGGCGCCTTGGCGATGAACTCGGCATTGGCGAGCTTGCGCTCCACGCCGCCGATCTCGCCATCGAGCTTGGCCAGTTCCTTGTTCAGCCGCGAGGTCTCGGCGCCAAGGTCGATCAGCCCCGCCAGCGGCATGGCGATGGTTTCGCCGCGCACCACGATCTGAGCCGACTGGGGCGGAGCATTCTCCGCAAAGCCGATCGAGGATGCCCTCGCCTGCCGCGCGATCATCGCCTCCCAGCGGCCGATGATGGCACGCGTGCCGGCGGATGCGCCGACCAGCATCAGTTCCACCTGCGCACCACCAGCCACGTTGATTTCGGTGCGGACGGACCGGATCTCGGAAATCAGATCGACCACGAACCCGATCTCGGCTTCCGCTGCGGCGTTTTCCAGGCCTGTCAGTTCCGGCCAATCGGCGTGGCAGAGCAGACCGGTCCGCGCCGGCCCCGCCTCGCCCTTCACGGCCCAGAGTTCCTCGGTCATGAACGGCATGAATGGATGCAGCAGGCTGGCGATGACATCGATCACGAAAGCCACTGTCGCGCGCGTCTCATCCTTGGCTGCACTGTCGCCTTCGGCTTGCAGCACGGGCTTGGACAGTTCGACATACCAGTCGCAGAACGTGCCCCAGACGAAGCGATAGGCCGCATCGGCTGCATCGTTGAAGCGATAGGCCTCGATGCCGGCAGCCACTTCGCGCGCTGCACGGGCGGCCTCGCCAAGCACCCATTGGTTCAGCGTCTCGCTGACCGTGTGCGGGTCGAACCCGGCCACGCGCACGCAGCCGTTCATTTCGGCAAAGCGTGCGGCATTCCAGATCTTGGTCGCGAAGTTGCGATAGCCTTCGACACGCGCCATCGACAGCTTGATGTCCCGGCCGGAACTGGCCATCGCCGCCAGCGTGAAGCGCATCGCGTCCGCGCCATACTGGTCGATGACGGTGAGCGGATCGATGACGTTGCCGGTCGTCTTCGACATTTTCTTGCCCTTCTCGTCCCGAACGATCCCGTGCAGGATCACGTCGGCGAAAGGCGTCTGGCCCATGAACTCGGTGCCCATCATCATCATCCGCGCCACCCAGAAGAACAGGATGTCGGCGGCGGTGACGAGGGTCGATGTCGGGTAGAACTTGGCAAGTTCAGGCGTGTCCTGCGGCCAGCCCAGCGTCGAGAACGGCCACAGCGCCGACGAGAACCAGGTGTCGAGTACGTCCGGATCCCGCTCCAGCGTCACCGGCGCGCCATAATGGGCGGTCGCTTCGATCTGCGCAGCCGCCTCGTCCAGCGCCACGAACGGCGTCCCATCAGGCCCATACCAGGCCGGAATCTGGTGGCCCCACCAGAGCTGGCGCGAGACGCACCACGGCTCGATGTTTTCCATCCACTGGAAGAAGATCTTCTCGCGCTCGGGCGGATGCAGCCTTGTGCGACCATCGCGGACGGCAGCCATTGCCTTTTCCGCCATCGGGCGCACATCCACATACCACTGGTCAGTCAGCCACGGCTCGATCGGCACGCCGGAGCGGTCGCCATGCGGCACGGCATGGGCATTGGGCTCGATCTTCTGGAGCAAGCCATGCTCTTCGAACCAGGCCACCACGCGCTTGCGCGCCTCGAAACGGTCGAGGCCGTCGAGATGGCGCAGCTCATCGGCCAGCACACCGTCGGGAATGCCGGTCGTGAAGTCCGGATTGCCATTGATCGTGATCTTCGCATCCGCCGTCAGCACATTGACCAGCGGCAGGTTGTGGCGCTTGCCGACCTCGAAATCGTTGAAGTCGTGCGCCGGCGTGATCTTGACCGCGCCCGAGCCCTTCTCTGGGTCCGAATAGTCATCGGCCACGATCGGGATCAGGCGCCCGACCAGCGGCAGGCGCACCATCTTGCCGATCAGCGGCTTCCAGCGCTCGTCCTCTGGATGAACCGCAATGGCGGTGTCGCCGAGCATGGTTTCGGGCCGGGTCGTGCCGACGGTGATCTTCACCTCCGGATCGTCGGCCAGCGGATAGTCGAAGTACCACATCTGGCCCTTCACCTCGCGCGGCTCGACCTCGAGGTCGGAGATCGCGGTCAGCAGCTTCGGGTCCCAGTTCACCAGACGGCGGGCCTTGTAGATCATGCCCTTGCGGTGCAGTTCGACGAAAACCTTGAGCACTGCTTCAGACAGGCCGGGGTCCATGGTGAAACGCTCGCGGCTCCAGTCGCAGGAGGCTCCGAGGCGCTTGAGCTGGTTGACGATGGTGCCACCGCTCTCTTCCTTCCACGCCCACACCTCGCGCAGGAAGGCCTCGCGGCCCATGCTGCGCCGGTCGGTACGGTTCTCGGCAGCAAGCTTGCGCTCCACCATCATCTGCGTGGCGATGCCAGCATGGTCCGTGCCGGGCTGCCAGAGCACATCCCTGCCCTTCATGCGCCAGTAGCGGCACAACACGTCCTGCAAGGTGTTGTTGAGCGCATGCCCGATGTGCAGCGAACCCGTCACGTTCGGCGGCGGAATCACGATGCAAAACGGCTCAGCCGTCTCCCGGCCTGGCCTCATCGCGGCAAAGGCGTTGGCCTCCGCCCAGCGCTCGGCAATGCGCGCCTCGATGGCGGCGGGTTCGAACCTGTTGTCCATCATGGGAAGGGCCTCAAAAGCGAACCGCCGGGCATCAGGGCCCGGCAGCAAATCACAAAAACCGTTGCTGTTGTTCTAAAAGCCGAAGGTGAAGGCCTTCGTCAACTCGCTTGGCAGCCGGGGGCATCGTTCAGGCGCACAATCAGGGCGCAGGCCGCAGCAACGGCCTTGGCACCGCGTTCTGCTGCGATCTGGTTCAGCGGCCGCCGCGGGCGACGCGCTCGATCTCGGCCTTGACCAGCCGTTCGACAATGGATGGCAGGTTGTCATCCAACCAGGTCTTGAGCATCGGCTTCATCATGTCCTTGACGAGGTCTTCCAGCGTCCGGGCATTGCCGGTCAGCAGCGTGTTGGACAGGGACGAAAACGCTCCGGCGATCGAGGCGCTGGTCGCGGCAGACAACAGCTCCGAGCGCGGTTCCGGCAGAAGCTCCGGCACGACAACCGGTGGTGGCGGCGGTGGCGCAGCGACCATCACAGGAGGCGGTGGAGGAGCAGGCTCGGGCTCAGGCTCCGGTTCAGGGGCCGTGTCGGCGAACATCAGGTCGACATCGTCCTGGTTCTTCGCATCGTCCTCGCCATCCTGAGGCACCGGCGTGGCTGCCACGGCAAGATCAAGAACATCATCGGGCTGCGGCATTGGTGGCGCCGCCGGCGCTGCGTCCGCTTCCGGCGATGCGGCCACGACCTGTTGATCATCGGCAATGATGCGCCGGATCGAGGCGAGGATTTCCTCCATCGAGGGTTCGTTGCCTTTTGCGAGAGCCGTCATACTCAACCCAAGGATGCTGCGCGCCAGAATGCAACGGCGGAATCGCCTTTGCATTCACATGAATAGATGAGGATGCGCGCCATGCACAACCACGGCCCGGACCCACACACAGGAAAAACCGTGGATGACCAGCCTGGGGCAAGGCCTGTCGCCTTCCCCTTGGCCCGCAACAGGCTTCTAGCGCCCGTCTGGCGTCTGGGTTCCGATCCACTTGTCGCGCACCTGCTCGTAATGCAGGTTCGGATCGTGGCGAGCCGCCTTGAGGCCCAGCATCTGCGCGTTGAGACGGCCCGATGCCGACATCACGTTGTAGGATGCCACCACACGGTCCCGCTGCGCAGTGATCAAGGACGAGCGGGCGGACAGCAATTCCTGCTGCGCATTGAGAACATCAAGTGTTGTCCGCTGGCCGACCTTAGCCTCCTCACGCACGCCGTTCAGCGCGGTTTCGGCCGCCAGCACCTGCGCCTGGGCCGCAATCGTCTGGGCCTTGGAGGCCTCGAGCGAGCCCCACGCCGTCACCACGGCTGCCCGGATCTGTTCGCGGGTGATGTCGGCTTCAAGGCGGCGCTGGCCGGCGAGTTCCTTGGCCTGCCGTGTCCGCGAATAGACCTGGCCACCCTCGTAGATCGGCACCGTGAGGCGCGCCACCGCACTGGCGGTCACGCGCTGGTCGTTGAGCGTGTTGACATCGTTGCGCTGCGCAACAGACGCAGACAGGCCGAGGCTCGGATAAAGTTCGGCTTCCGCAACCTTCACGCCGATATCAGCGGCATCGACATTGTGTAGCGCGGCGATGATCGAGGGATGCTGGCTCTGGCTGATGCGGGTTGCCTCATCGAGCGACCGTGGCAGATTTCGTTCGAGCGGCCGCCCGGGCGCGAGCCGTTTGGGCTGGACCCCGACGATCTGGCGATAGCGGCCAAGGCTCGACTTGAGGTTGGCCTGCGCAACCGACAGCTGCGAGCGCGACGAGGCCAGCCGCGCCTCGGACTGGGCCACGTCCGTGCGGGTCACTTCGCCGACATTGAAGCGGTCTCGCGTCTGGCGAAGCTGCTCTTCCAGCACCTCGACGTTGTTGTTGTTGAGATTGAGAATGGCCGTGTCGCGCAGCACGTTCATGTAGGCAGTGGCGGCATCAAGCAGCACCGTCTGCTCGGATACGCGCAAGGTCTCGCGGCCAGCGAGCACCAGCGCTTCGGCCTGGCTGACGGCGTTGCCGGTCCGGCCTGCATTCCAGATCGTCTGGTCAAGCTGGACACCAACGCCGCGGGGGGCCTGACGCACGGAGGTTGCGCGCGCCAGCGGTCTGTTGTTCTCGAGGTACGATACGCCGATATCGGCTGTGCCGGTCACGCGCGGCCGGTAGCCTGACAGCGCCTGCGACACGCCTTCATTGCTGACGCGCAAGGCGGCACGCTGTGCGTTCAGTGTCGGGTTGGACCCATAAGCCTTGGCCAGGGCGCTTTCGAGGGTCTCGGCAGCCTGCGCAGGTCCTGACACCACGGCAAGGGCGAGCAGCAGCGCACAGGCTGCAGCCCCCGAACTCACGCCGCGTAAGCTTCGAAAAACCATGTCGTGTTGCCTCTTTCAGACATCATGCAGAGCAAACTGCCAGATGCGTCGGCATTAATGAATTGGACTTCACCACTAACAAGCGAAATCTGCGTAACCAACCGCTGTATGCCGCCAGAAACAATTGAATCTGCACGTGCCACATAAAAGTGACACCTGCGCGACCCACCAAAATGGAGTCCTGCCAAGGTCGACCCACAGACACACGAACAGAATCAGCCTGTCGGCGAACTCGTTCGTCAGAGAGCAAAGATGGCGGCCTTGCGGAATTCGTCAAGCACGGGAGCGGCGGCATCGAAAACAGCGCGGCCACCCACGGCATCGCCAGAGCGCTGATACAGCATCACGCGCCCGGCCCGCCCGGCCCCTTCCACCACAACCATCCGCCCGCCATCCGCAAGCCGGTCGGCGAGGTCCTTCGGCATGCCATCGCAGGCTCCGTTGACCATGATCAGGTCGAACGCGGACTCCGGAACGGCATCGACAACCGTGACAGCGCCGGCATCGGCCTCCGCCAAAGCGGCGCGCGCGGCCTCCCGCAAAGCCGCGGACGAGTCGTAGGCAACGACAGTCGCACCCATGGCAAGCGCCACCGCGGCGCTGTAGCCAGTCCCGCAGGCGAAATCGAGCAACCGCTGGCCAGGCTGGATATCAAGGGTCTGGAGCATGCGCCCGGCGGTCATGGGCGCGAGAAGCGCCCTGCCCGCTGCGCCAAGGCCGTCCAGCGCCACCTGCTGGTCGATATAGGCGACCTCTCGGCGGGCTTCCGGAACGAACACTTCGCGGGGAACGCTGTCCATCGCGGCCAGAACGGCGCGATCCGTGACATCGTAGGTGCGCAACTGGCAATCCACCATGTTGCGCCGCAGCGCGGAGAAATCAGCGGTCATGCATCCTCCGGGATCGTATCCGCCCAGCGTGCGGCGAACCGCGCGGTTTTGTGCGATGCGGCGCGAAAACGCAAGCGCCCAAAGCGGGCCGAGCGCGCGATGCACCGGTCAGCGCATGCCGCATGCCAGCCAAAGCTGCCGAATTTCCCGACAATCCATCTCATGGGGAGAGGTGGAGGCCTCGGAGGGAATCGAACCCCCGTACAAGGATTTGCAGTCCTCTGCGTAACCACTCCGCCACGAGGCCATCAGGGCGAGCCGCGTCACGAACGCGTGAAGGGCCTATAGCAACAAGCTTGCGGAACCTGCAAGCGATCATCGGCGAAAAGCCGGATAGCACGCCGACAGCGCCACTTCATCGCGCGGCGCATGATTGACCATTGCTTAATGACTGCCGTGCGAACGATAAATCCGGCAACGGGGCTTGCATGCATGACGGCGCGTCTGTATGCACGCATCGCGTTGATCCCGGATAGCTCAGCGGTAGAGCAACCGGCTGTTAACCGGTTGGTCGCAGGTTCGAATCCTGCTCCGGGAGCCAACGAAATCAAGGGGTTGGGCCAGCGCGCCCGACCCCTTTTTCGTTCCGGCGAAGATCTTTCGCCCTTCAGATGCGGGGCCTTCCGGCAAACCCGGGGCAGCGCCTTGGCCAGCATCCGTCAACGCCGATCAACAGCGCATCAGATCTGCCACGCGTTGCGAACAACCGGATCTTCGGCCTGGTTGACCCAGCAGCGCACCTTGTGTCCGCCTGCGCCGGTGACAAGTGGCGGCATCTCGCTCCGGCAGCGGGCCTCGGCCAGCGGGCATCGCGGGTGGAAATGGCAGCCCGACGGCGGGTCGATCGGATTTGGCACATTGCCCTCAAGCACAACCTCCGGCTGGCGTCGCGCCGGGTCCGGCACGGGCACGGCGGCCAGCAGCGCCTGCGTATAGGGATGGCGCGGGCGGGCGTAGATGTCGGCCACTGGCGCTTCCTCGACGATTCGGCCCAGATACATCACGGCCACGCGATCCGCGATGTGCTCGATGACCCTCAGGTCATGCGAGATGAAAAGGTAGGCCAGACCGAAACGCTTCTGCAGATCATCAAGCAGATTCAGGATCTGCGACTGGATCGACACGTCCAGTGCCGAAACCGGCTCGTCGCAAATGATCAGCGCAGGCTCCAGCGCCAAAGCCCTTGCGATCCCGATGCGCTGGCGCTGGCCACCGGAGAACTGGTGGGGATAGCGTCCGAAGTGTTCCCGCCTGAGGCCGACGATGTCGAGCAGGTCGTGGGCGCGCTGCAGACGGCTGGCCGCATCGCCGATGCCATGGATCAGCAGCGGCTCGATCAAGGTGTCGCCGATGGTCTGGCGTGGATTGAGCGAGGAATACGGATTCTGGAATACGATCTGTGTCCGGCGCCGGAAGGGCTTGAGCGCGGCCTCGTCGAGACCGGCGATATCCTGGCCCTCGAACCGGATGGTGCCGCCTGTCGGCTCGTCCAGTCTTGCGAGCAGGCGCCCGAGCGTTGACTTGCCGCAACCCGATTCACCCACGAGGCCGAGCGTCTCGCCGGCATGCAAGGCGATGCTGACGCCATCGACAGCCTTGACGGCGCGGGTGGATCGCCGGAACAGCTTGCCGGCCAACGGAAAGTGCCGGGCGATTTCTATGGCTTCGAGAAGCGGCGTCACGGCGCAGCCTCAAGGGCCGGCGCAACCGGGCCAGCCGACAGATGCAGCCAGCAGCGCACGCCACGACCGCCCTCGCCGGCCCCCTCAGGAGCAGCCAGTGGCGGCTCAGCCATCCGGCAACGGTCGTGCACATCGGGGCACCGGGCCGCAAAGCGGCAGCCGGGCTCAAGCCGGGCGAGATTGGGCACCATCCCCGCGATGGTCGACAGCTTGCCGCGCGCGCCTCCGCTGCGCGATGTCGGGATCGCGGCCAGAAGGCCCCGCGTATAGGGATGCAGCGGCCGGGCGAACAACGCGCCCACATCCGCCTCCTCGACGATGACGCCCGCATACATGACGCAGACCCGCGTCGCCATCTGCGCCACGACACCCAGATCATGCGTGATCAGCAGCAGCGACGAGCCGGTTTCGGTCTTCAGCCGGTTCATCAGCCTCAGAATCTGGGCCTGGATGGTGACGTCGAGCGCGGTCGTCGGCTCGTCCGCCAGCATCACCTGGGGCTGACATGCCAGCGCAATGGCAATCATCACACGCTGCCGCATCCCGCCGGAGAGTTGGTGCGGATAGGCATCGTAGCGCGTCTCTGGCGACGGAATGCCAACCAGTTCAAGCATGGCAATGGCACGGGCGCGGGCGGCTTCGCGCCCGATCGCCTCATGCATCAGGATCGCCTCGGAGATCTGCCAGCCTATCCGGAACACCGGATTGAGCGAGGTCATCGGCTCCTGGAACACCATGGAAATGGACCGGCCACGCACTTTGCGCATGGCCTCGGCGGATAGCATGGCAAGATCCCCCACGCCGGCGAGCACGACGCGCCCGCTGACGATCCGCCCCGCTGGCCTTGGCAGCAAACCGAGAATGGCAAGCGCGGTCATGCTCTTGCCGCAGCCCGATTCGCCGACGATGCAGAGCGTCTCGCCCTTTCGCAGCGAAAAAGAGACGCCATCGACGGCGCGCACGACCCCTCCGCCCGTGTGCAGGTGCGCTGCGAGGTTCTCAACACGCAGCACCTCGGCCTCATCCAGATCGCGACCCGCAGCAGACATGTGTTCGTGCTGCGTCGAGGCCTTCATCATGCGCCCCAGACCTCGCGATAGACACGCATGAGATTGCCGCCCATGATCTTGTCGATGCTGTCTTCGCTGAAACCGCGCTTTTCGAGCGCGCCGACGAGGTTGGGGGTTTCTGCCATGCTCTGGAAACCGACGCTCAGCCTGCTTTCGAACACGAACCACGGCCCCAGCACCGCCGTCACTTCCGGATAAATCCCGCGCGGCCCGAAACTCTTCTGCCATTCGGCATCGGACGAATAGCGGTTCTCCGAAAGATCGCTGCCAAATGCGACGTGTTCGACACCGACAAGGTCAACCATGTAGGCAATCTGGGCGGCCCAGTCATCCACGGTCGGCCTCTGGTCGTGGCGGACCATCGGTGGCCACAGCGTTGCGCCGACGGTGCCGCCCGTCCTGGCGGCCGCCTTGATCAGGTCGTCAGGGATGTTGCGCAAGCTGTCGCACAGCATGCGCGCGTTGGAATGGCTGAAGATCACAGGGCGCTTCGAGAGGGCCAGCACATCCGCCGCAGTCTTGTAGCCCACATGCGACAGGTCGATCAGCATGCGCAACTCGTTCATGAGTTCGACCCAGCGACGCCCGTTGTCGGTCAGCCCCGGATCGCCACCCTTGGCGAGGACGCCGCCGCCGAACCTGTTCAGTTCCATGTAGGTCGGCTGCAGGATGCGAAAGCCGATGCGCGCGAGGATGCGCAGCAACTCGACGTCCTCCTCGACCAGAACCGAATTCTGCGCGCCAAGGATGAAGGCAAGCTTGCCATCCCGCTTCGCCTGTTCGATGTCGGCGACGGTTCGCGGGATCGTTGCGATGTCGGCGTTCGCCTCGATCATCGCAATGGTCCGAGCGAGGTCGGACATCGCGGTGTTGAAATCGTGGGGAGGTCGCACGCTCGTCAGGTTGACGGCCGTGACACCGCCCTTCAGCGTGCGCTGCATCTGCTCCCGCGTGATGGGCGCGCAATTCAGACCATCAACGATCAGTCTTGAAGCGGTCATGGTGCATCTCTCCTTGTGTGCGGCCGGTCAGGTCCGGTCTTCGAGTTGCGGGTCAAGGGCGTCGCGCAAGGCGTCGCCGAGGATGTTGAATGCCAGGATGACGGCAGCGATGGCGATGCCCGGCGCGATAGCCACGGTCCAGGACTGGTTCACATAGCGGCGGCCCTCGCTGATCATGCCGCCCCAGGTCGGTGTCGGAGGCTGCACGCCGAGGCCAAGAAAACTCAGCGTCGCTTCCAGAAGGATCATGCGCGCGACCTCGAAGCTGGCATAGACGATGATCGCCGACATGATGTTGGGCAGGATGTGATGCGCCATCATCCGGAACTGCGAAGCACCGATGGCGCGTGCCGCATCGACGAATTCCAGATGCCGGACGGTCAGGACAGAGCCGCGCACGATGCGCGCAAAGCGCGGCCAGCCCGAAAGCCCCATCACGATCACAAGGTTGGTCAGCGAAGGACCGACCACGGCAACCACGGCAATGACCAGCAGGATCAGTGGAAACGCCAGCTGCATGTCGATGAGCCGCAGGATGATGGCATCCGTCAGGCCCCGATAGAAACCGGCCGCAAGCCCCGCCGCGATGCCGATGACAGCGGAGACGACAACCGCCAGCACGCTGACGAGCAGCGTGATGCGTGCGCCGTGGATGATCCTGGCCACCGTGTCGCGGCCAAGCTGATCCGTTCCGAGCCAGTAGAGCGCCTGCCCGCGCGGCTCCCAGGCTGGCGGAAGGAGGCGCAAGGACAGGTCCTGCAGGAAGGCGTCGCGCGGGGCAATCAGGGACGGTGCGATGGCGCAGGCCAGCGCCAGCGTCAGCACCACAAGGCTGAGCTTTGCCGGCCAGCTTGCGAACGTGGTCCGCAGCACGTGGCGGGTGCGGCTTTCTGTGGCGTCCTGCACGGGCACGGTGGCGTCGCTCATCGGGGCGTCACCTGTAGCCGATGCGTGGGTCAAGCAGGGCGTAGAGCAGGTCCACGACGAGGTTCACCAGCACGAAGATCACGGCAAAGACAAACACAACAGCCTGCACGACCGGAAAATCCCGCGCATAGATCGCCTGGATCGCAAGGCGGCCAACGCCCGGCCAGGAGAAGATCGTCTCGGTGACGACCACGCCGCCAAGCAGCAGACCGACCTGGAGGCCAATCACGGTCAGCACCGGGATGAAGGCATTGCGCAGGGCGTGCAGCCAGATCACCCGGCTTTCCCAGACGCCCTTGGCCCGGGCCGTGCGCACATAGTCCTGCTTGAGCACATCGAGCATGCACGAGCGGGTGACGCGCGCGATGAGCGCGACGAGATTGAAGGCAAGAGTGGTCGCCGGCAGGACGAGTTGGGACCAATCCCCGCGCCCGCCGGTCGGGAGCCAGCGCAGCCATGTGGCGAAGACGATGATGCCCAGGACACCGAGAAAGAACGACGGGACCGCCTGCCCCAGAAGCATGATCGCACGGATCAGACCGTCGGCCATGTGACCGCGCTGCGTCGCGGCGATCACACCGGCCGGAATGCCGATGGACAGGGCAATGACCATGGTGGCCGCAGCCAGTTCCGCCGTGGCCGGCAACCGGTCAAGGACAAGCTGCATGGCCGGCTGCTCGAAGCGCAAGGAGGTGCCGAAATCCCCCGTGACCGCCTTGATGGCAAACGTGACGAACTGCTCCCACAACGGCCGGTCAAGACCGTTCACCGACCGGAAGGCCTCGCGCGCTTCGTCCGTGGCGTTCGGCGGCAGCAGAAGGTCCGTCGGATCGCCGCTCAGCCGCGCAAGCAGGAAGGTGATCAGCACGATGCCTGCCAGAACGGGAAGCGTCAGCAGAAGGCGCCTGAGGATGTAGGAGGCCATCAGGCACACCCTGGCCGACTATGCCGCATCGTCTGCCTGTCCCCCACCTGCCCGGCCACAGTTCTCAGGGCTTCAGCGTCACGTTGTGGAGGAAGAAGCGCTGGTCGCCGCGCGGAACGAAGCCTTCAAGCTTGCGGTTCACGCCATAGAAGTCGTAGCCGCCGAACAGGAAGGCCACCGGCGCGAGATCATGCATCAGGCGTCCGGCCTTCTGATAGATCTCGCGGCGCTTGGCGACATCGATCTCCCGCGCGCCGGCATCGATCAGCCCATCAAGTTCGGCATTGCGGATGTAGGCATAGCGCCAGCTCGACCGGTATTGCGCAAGCTGGAAATCGGGATCATCCAGCGGCGCTAGGCCGATATAGGCCATCGGCTGGAGTTCGCGGTTGCGCAACTGGCGCAGGAACTCACCCGGTTCGAGCGACACCATGCGTGTGCGGATGCCGGCTTTTGCCAGCATGCCGGCGATCGCCTCCGATACCTCCCTGTCCTGTGCATAGCGGCCGGTGGGGAACTTGAAGGTCAACTCGATGCCGTTGGGATGCCCCGCTTCGGTGAGAAGCGCCCTGGCCTTGGCCAGATCGAAGGCATAATCCTTCAGAGAGGGATCGTAGCCAAGCTGGCTCTGCCGCAGCAACTGGCCATTCAGTGCAAAGGCCTTGCCCTCGAACAGGTTGTCGATGATCGCCTTCTTGTCGATTGCGTGGTTGACGGCCTGGCGCACGCGCTTGTCGTGCAGCGCGCTCGGATGCTCCTCCAGCGATGACAGGATCAACTGGAAGATGCGGTAGCTTGGCGTCTCGATGACGCGGCGGTCGCGTTGCCTGTTGATGTCCTGGATGTTGGAGATCGGAACGTTGGTGGCGATATCATACTCGCCGGTGGTCAGCCCCGCCACACGGGCCGTGTCATCCGGCACGGGGCGCCAGATCACGCGGTTGAAACCGACCGGGCCCTTGCCCCAGTAGGCAGTGTTGCGCTCCATGACGACACGGCTGTCCTTGACCCACTCGGTGAGCCGGAACGGCCCGGTGCCGATGGGCTTCTGACCGAAGCCCTGAAGCCCGACGCTGTTCCAGTAGGCCGGCGGCGTGATGTAGACCTGCGTCAGCATCAGTTCGAAGGCCGGATAGGGAAACTTGGTGTGGACGAGCACAGTCAGGTTATCGACCTTTTCCACCTTGTCGATCGCGGCTGCGTAGTTGGCATAGGCAGGCGTCTGCCTGGGATCGAGGAAGACGGCAAAGGATTGGACAACAGCGTCGGCATTCATGGCCTCGCCGTTGGTGAAGGACACGTTCGGGCGCAACGACAGCTTCATCGTGGTGGGACCGGTGCGCTCCCATTTCTCGGCCAGCATCGGCTCGATCTTGCCGTCAGCCGGATTGGCCCACAGCAACGCCTCCACGATGGCGTTGCCGGCGTTGAGATTGTCCGAGGCGGTCGTGCCGTTCGGCCACAAGGTCTGCGGATCAAAGCCCTGTGCGATGGTCAGGGTCTTGGGTGCCTGGGCGCTGGCGGGCGCGGCAAAGACGGTGGCCAGCGCCAAGGATGATACGACCATGGCGGCGGCGAAGGAACGGCGAGTCCAGGACATGACAACTCTCCCCTTGATCTGAGCAGTGCGCCGATGGCTGTCCACTAAGCATGTCGCGGAAGGAGGCCACGCACTGAAACTTTTTTGATGATAGAGGGGCAAAGTGAATTTACAATCGAAATTTTCACTCTACGGTGACCTCACCAAGCCAGCTCGCAGGGAGATTTCGGCCTGATGACTGCCGACGGAATGCGAGCCATGCCCCCCGAAATCCTGACGCGGCAAACCGCAATCGCGGCCGATGAAGTGTCAGCCGACCGGTCGGTGGGGCAGAAGCTGAGGCAGCTGCGCAAGGCGCGCGGGCGTTCGCTCAAAGAGCTTTCGGATGAGGCAGGCATTTCGACGAGTTTCGTGAGCCAGATCGAGCGGGGCCTGTCGTCACCCTCGGTCCGCACGCTTGTCCGGCTGGCGGATGTCCTCGGCGTCAGCATGGGCGAGCTGTTCAATGGGCTCGACCAGGAACTTGATGGCGAGGCCCGGATCGTGGCCCGTGCGTTCGAGCAGCAGACGCTCGACATGCCCACAACCCATGTGACGAAACGCTGGCTAACGCCATTTTCCAAAGTACCGCGGCTCGACATCTACGCCATCGATCTGGCCGTCAACGGCACATCGGGCGACCATTCCTATGCTCATGAGGGCGAGGAAGCTGGCCTCGTGCTGGAAGGCGGCCTCGAACTTGTGGTTGATCGCCAGCGCTATGTGCTGGGCGAAGGAGACAGTTTCCGGTTCGCATCCCATCGCCCGCATCGCTTCGCCAATGCCGGGAACCGTCCGTGCAAGGTGCTCTGGGTGAATTATCGCGAGACCGGCAGCTCGGTTGTGACCCGCTTCGTGGACGACGGCAAGGAGCCAGGATGACCAGCCACAGTGCCATGCCACTCATCATCGACGGTCTGAACTGCGCAGCCGTCCACCGCGAGCAGTTCGAGCGGACACTCCAGGGCGGCGTTTCAGCCATCAATCTCACGGCGGTTTCGCCGTGGTCGGGGCTTGAAAAGTCGCTGCTTGAACTAGAGGCCAATCTTGCCCGTATCGAGGCCATGGCGGATCTGGCGCTGGTCGTCCGCAGCGTGCAGGACATCCAAAGGGCGAAGGCAGAAGGCAAACTCGGCGTTATCATCGGTGCCCAGCATTCGCTGATGGTGGAAAGCGATGTGCGCCTGCTGGCGACGTTTCGCAGGCTCGGCATGCGCATTGTCCAGCCGACCTACAACGAACCTTGCCTGTTCGGGCAAGGCGCGCCGGACATGGGCGATGCCGACAAGGGCATCACCGAAGCCGGCCGAGCCTGGGTGGCGGAAATGCATGCCAACCGGCTGCTGATCGACCTTTCCCATTGCGGACACAGGACAAGCGCCGGCTTCATCGCCGAAGCGCGTCAACCCGTCGTGTTCAGCCATGCCAATGCGTTTGCCGTCTGCCCCAGCCCCCGCAACAAGCCGGATGATCTGATCCGGGCCGTGGCAGACAAGGGCGGGCTGATCGGCGCTGTGATGTGGTCACCGGCGGTGAAGCATGCAACGCGACCGGATCTGAACGACTATCTCGACCATATCGATCACATGGTGAAGGTCGGCGGGATCGATCATGTCGGCTTTGCCAGCGATGTCACCGAAGGACATCCCCAGGACCAGGACAAGTGGGAAAAGTCCTTCGGACCGCGCGGCCTTTATCCCAACATCACCGGCATTCTCGGCCCCTGGTATGAATGGGAAACCCGCCTCAACCTGGACTACGCCTCGCTGACGCATACGCCCCGCATCGTCGGCGGTCTGGAACGCCGTGGCTACAAGACGGGCGAGATCGAGAAGATCATGTCGGGGAACTGGCTCAGGGTGCTCGACGCCGTCTGGGGTTGAGGTGCCGTCACGCGTTGCCCGGTCCCCAGGCCCGCACATCCCCATAGGCCTCGGGGAAGGCGACCAGATCGTGATGGACCAGATCGCGCACGCCGACCACCTCGTGGCGATGGCCGCCATCGGCATGGAATTCGTGCATCAGGTAACCCACCATCTTGGCGCCGTAGCCCGGCTGCCACGGATCGCTGATCATGAAGGAGGTCGCCGGTGCCCAGACGTGGCGGCTGCCGCCGAAGCGGCTGTCGCGATACTGGTGGACATGACCTGAGGCCATGAGCGCGGGGACGGCCCCGCCAAGCAGCGAGGCCAGATGCTGGCGTGGACCTGCCGTCATGAAGCGGTTGCTGGTCAGATCTTCGTCATGGCTGAGATCGGCCAGCGGCTTGTGCAGGAAGATCGCCAACGAGCGACCCGCCAGGGCCGCGACCGCGTTCCTGATCAGCCCATCCTGCCGGCCCTCATCCAGATCGAGGCCGAGCGTCAAAGCATTCAGTCCAAGCAAGGTCCAGCCGGGGATTTCCAGAGACCAGATGTCAGGGCCGATGATGCGCCGATAGCGCGCCAGACGCTCGGCATTGACCGGCTGCCGGCGCGCGACATCGAGATGATCGCCGACATCATGGTTGCCGGGAAGGACATGGCATTCGAGACCAAGCCCGGCATGGGCCGCCCGCGCCTCGACAAGGTCGGCGTCGTGATCGGCTCCGTCAAGAGCGAGATCGCCGGTGTTGATGACGATGTCAGGCGCAGTGTCGCGCAAGTGGCTGGCCACGAGGTCGAAATTGCTGCGAAAGAAGGGCTTTTCGGTCGACAGATGGCTATCGGATATCTGGGCGATGCGCGTGATCATGTTTCAGTCCGGCTGGAAACCATCAGGCGTCCGGCATGCCGGACGCCTGAGAAGAGCTCAATGTGACGCGCCCATCAACCCTGGCGCGGGATGAGGCGGCGCACTTCGGTGGCCATGTCGGCCAGAACGGCCTCGGGCGTCGCCTTCTGCTCGACGATGCGGGCGAGGTTGTCGACCATGACCTGGGTCACGCGCACCGAGTTCTGGCCCGGGAAGGCATACCACGGCACCATCAGGTGGACCTGCTTCGTCGCGGCCTGGAAGAGCGGATTGGCCTTGTAGAAGTCGCCGAGATAGCTCGGGTCATCGATGGCGATTTGATTGCAGGGCACGTAGCCGGTGTTCTTGACCATCAGTGTCGTGCCTTCGGCCGAGGTGGCGAACTTGACGAACTTCCACGCTGCTTCAAGCTTGCGCGGATCCTTTGCAGTGATCATGGCAGCCGCGCCACCTGTTGGCAGGCGGCCCTTGGCGGCGTCAATCACCGGCATGATCGTGGTGCCAAGTTCGAAGTTGCTGCCGACCGAATTGGCGATCGAGCGCACCTGTGCGGTGGTGCGGAACATCATGCCGAGCTTGCCCGCAGCGAAAGCCTGGAGGTCGGCCGTGCCGGCATAGTTCGGCATGCCACCTTCCTTGACCATCCGGTCGAGCAGGCGCAGCGCTGCGAGGCCCTCGGCGCCGTTGAAGGCGACATCGGTCTCGGCATCGTTGAGCATGCGGCCGCCATGGCCGTAAAGCAGCGCCGAGAACATCCAGTCATCGCCCGGCCAGCGGAAGAACATGCCGTCATTGCCGTCACCCAGCGCTTTCACCTTTTGCGAACCAGCGATCACCTGGTCCCAGGTGGTCGGGAACTTCGAGGGATCAAGGCCAGCGCGCTTCAGCAACGTGGCGTTGTAGTAGCTGATCGGGTTCGAGGTGGCGAAAGGCAGGCCGCATTGCACCTTGGCATGGAAACCCAGACCAAGGATCGCGGGCGAGTAGCCAAGCTTCGCAAGATCGCCTTCCTTGGCCAGCAGCGGGGCAAGATCGACAGCGACGCCGCGTTCGGCGAACATGCGCAGGCGGTTGAGCCCCTGGAAGGACACGTCCGGCATGGAGTTGGTGGCCGCATTGCGCAGCAGCAGCTGCGCGCCATCCTCATAGGTCGGCGTCGGGTTGACATAAGTCGCCTTGACCTCGGGGTGCTTGGCGCTGAAGGCCGCCATCACGGCGTCCTGCGCCTCCTTGAAGATCGCCGGCATCGAATAATGCACCTGGATCTCGGCTGCCTGCGCCCGCACCACGGATGGCATGGCGACGGAGACGGCAGCACCGCCCATCAGCGTCAGGGTGTGGCGGCGGCTGATGCGCATCTCTTTGGTCATGATGTCTTTCGTCATGGCTGTTGTCCTTCTGGTTGGAACCGGCGCTCAGCCCTTGAGCCCGGTCATGGTGATGCCTTCGATGAAGCGGCGTTGTGCGAGCAGGAAGGCGAGAACGAGCGGGGCCGTCACGAGCAGGGCAGCGGCCATCAGCGCGCCGTAATCCTCGCCGGCCTCGACCGAACGGAAGGCCAGGATGCCCATGGCAGGCGTGTAGAGATCGCCCTTCTGGATCACGATCAGTGGCCAGAACAGGTCGTTCCAGTGCGCCACCACCGAGAAGATCGCGAACGCCGTCGCGGCCGGCAGAGCGTTGGGCAGGACCACCCGCCAGACGATCGAGAACTCGCCCATGCCGTCAATGCGCGCGGCGTTGATCAGGTCATCGGGAATGGCGCGGAAGAACTGGCGGAACAGGAAGATGGCGAACACCGAGCAGGTGAACGGGGCAATCAGCGCCGTGTAGCTGTTGAGCAGGCCAAGCTGGTGAATGCCCAGATAGAGCGGCAGCGCCGTGGTCTGGTAAGGCACCAGCAGGCCCAGCATGACAAAGCCGAACACCAGTTCCCGGCCCCTGAAATTCAGCTTGGCCAGCGCATAGGCCGCCGGCACGGCGAACAGAATCTGGAAGAACAGGATGCCGAAACAGACGATCAGGCCGTTGACGATGTAGGTCCAGATCGGGATCGTCGCGAGCACCTTGCCGTAGTTCTCGACCAGCGCCCATTTCTGCGGAATCAGCGACAGCGATGCCTTGAAGACCTCGTCCTGCGGTTTGACCGACACCGCCACCATCCAGATGTAGGGTGCCAGCACCACGAAGGCGGCCAGCGACAGCAGCGCAAGGCGGGGCAGATCGAGGATCAGCGGACGGCTCTGCATCACATCACCCGTAATGCACGCGCCGGTCGATCAGCCGGGTCTGGATCAGCATCAGCCCGAGCACGATGACGAGGAAGACGAGGGTGATCGCGGCGGAATAGCCGAACCTGAAATAGTGGAAGCCCTCCTGGTAGATCGTGCGCAACAGGACCTCGGAGGCATTGTTCGGCCCGCCCTGGGTCAGGGTCTGCACGGTGTCGAACACGCGGATGGAACGTGTCATCGTGATGATGATCACGAACAGCATGGTCGGCCCGAGCATCGGCCAGGTCACCAGCCAGAATTTCGACCAGCCGCTGCGCGCGCCATCGATCTCGGACGCCGCGTAAAGCTCACGCGGAATCGCCGTCAGCCCAGCGAGGAAGAGCACGAGGTTGAATCCGACATTCTCCCACACACCGATGAAGCCGAGGGAGACGATCACCCAGTCCGACGATCCAAGCCAGTTTGGCGTGCCGGCACCGACCATGCGCAGCAGCGCGTTCACAGGCCCGATGCTTGGATGCAGAAGGTATTGCCAGGCCGTGGCCATCGCCACCGTCAGCGAGACCACCGGCAGGAAAAACACGGCCCGCCAGAACGCCCTGCCCCGCGCCCCGGCCTCGATCAGAACAGCAAGGCCGAGTGCGATTCCGATCGAGAGCGGAGCGACGAACAGGCAGTAGATCACGGTGTTGCGGATCGAGGCCGAGAAACTCCGGTCGCCCAGCATGTCGGCGAAGTTGCCAAATCCGATCCATCGGAAGCTGCGGGCACCGAACTCGTAGTCGGTGAAGGCCAGCGCCAGAACGGCCAGCAAGGGCAGCAGGATCATGGCGCAATAGGCGAGAATGGCCGGCAAGGTCAGCAGCCAGGCAATGCCCGCATCGCCGCGCAAGGTTCGTGCGCGCGCTGTCGGCGCTTTGACCGCAGGGCTCTGCATCGCCACGTCAGCCATGGGCGTCTTCCAGGGACAGGACGCGGGACCCCAGTCGGCGACCGTCGCCATCGAACAGCAGCGCCTTTGCTGGATCTGGCCTGAGGTGAACCGTCTCGCCGCGGGCAACCTGCCGGCGTTTCTCGGGCGGCAGGCGACAGATCACCTGCTCGCCGCTATCCAGCACGCGGGCATGGACCAGCAGACTCTCGCCAAGATATTCCTGATGCTCGATACGCGCTGCAATGCCCGTGGCATGGGGCGCGATGTCCTCCGGGCGGATGGCGAGAATGGCCGGGCCATGCCCTGATGCACCAACGCCGACAGGCACAGGGCCCACCGTGACATGTCCATCAGGGGCGACCTCGGCGGCCAGCATATTGATCGAGGGCGACCCGATGAAGGCGGCCACGCGCAGGTCCTGCGGGTTGGTGTAGATATCCTCGGGCGTGCCGACCTGAAGGATCAGCCCGTCCATCATCACCGCGACGCGGTCGGACATCGTCATCGCCTCGGACTGGTCATGGGTGACGTAGACCGTGGACGCGCCGACGCGCCGGTGAAGTGCCACGATCTCGGAGCGCGTGGTGACGCGCAGCGCCGCATCGAGGTTCGACAGCGGCTCGTCCATGAGGAAAGCCATGGGATGGCGCACGATGGCCCGGCCAAGGGCCACCCGCTGGCGCTGGCCGCCAGACAATTGGGCGGGTTTGCGGTCCATGAGCTTGCCGATGCCGAGCATCTCGGCGGCGTTGGCAACATCGGCATTGATGGTGCGCTGCTTCTCGGCCACGCCGGGCAGCAGCCCGCCGATGAACGGAATGCGCTCGGCAGCCGAAAGCCGGCGCATCATCAACGGAACACCGATATTCTGGCGCACTGTCAGGTGCGGATACAGGGCATAGTTCTGGAACACCATGGCCACGTCGCGGTCGGCGGCGCGCAGGGCCGTGACATCGCGCCCGGCGATCTGCACTGCGCCGCTGCTGACCGCCTCAAGCCCGGCGATGATGCGCATCAGCGTGGTCTTCCCGCAGCCGGATGGCCCGACGAGAGACAGGAACTCGCCCTGAGCCACTGACAGCGACACGCCCCGCAACACCTTGGTGGCCCCAAAGGATTTCTGGATGTCGTGAAGGACGATACCAGACATGCAGACCCCCGATGCGACGCCGGGACTGGCGGGCTTCCGGACCGGGATTGCCCTGTCAGCTTGAACCTTTCACAACCGTTCGGTGACACCTGCGTGAAAGCCACCCCTTCCCGGATTTTTCCCCAGACGGGCACGGGCAGTCCGGCAGGGGCCCGGCTTTCGGCGCGCATGCGGCCAAACTGCACACTGGCCTTCGCCGGCGCGTCGGCCTAAGTCGTCGGCCATGCCGCCGTCACACGATAACGAGCCGTCCCCCCCTGAGTCGCCGTCGAGGTCATCAGAGCCGAATCGCGACACCGCGAACGGCACGGCCATCATCTGGTTTCGGCAAGATCTGCGCCTCAGCGACAACCCGGCCCTCAGCCATGCCGTCGCCTTGATGGGTCCGGACGGGGCCCGCCGGCTGCTGTGTGTCTACATCCACCCCGGCGCAACGCCCGACCAGCGCCCGCTTGGCGGCGCGGCGCGCTGGTGGCTGGCGGGTTCGCTGCGCGCGCTGCGGGCCGACCTTCAGGCCGCGGGCAGCGACCTGCTGCTGCTTGAGGGCGATCCCGCTGTGCTGATGCCCGCCCTCGCCCATGCGGCAAAGGCGCGCGGCGTGTTCTGGAATAGGCGCTATGCGAAAGCCGAGACGGACATCGACGCCGCCATCAAGGCACAGTTGAAGACGGACGGCTTCGAGGTGGCCAGCTTCAACGGCCATCTGTTGAATGAGCCGTGGACGATCACCACACGCGCCGGCGGGCCGATGAAGGTGTTCACGCCGTACTGGCGCACGGTGACGGCCCTTGGTCCGCCTTCGGCCCCGCTGCCCGCTCCGGCCGGACTACCCGCGCCACCCGAAGGTCTCCCTGACATGTTGAAGCAGGCCGGCCTGACACCGGTTGCCGTGGACAGCCTCGGGCTCGAGCCGACCCGCCCGGACTGGGCAGGCGGCCTGCGTGCCGAATGGACGCGCGGGGAAACCGGCGCGCGACAACGTCTGGCAGCCTTTTTCAGCAAAGGCATGGACGGCTATGCCGAGGGCCGCAATCGGCCGGACCTGCCATCGACCTCGAAGCTGTCTCCCCACTTGCGCTTTGGCGAAATCAGTGTGCGCCAGTGCTGGCATGCCGCCGTGCAGGCCCACGCAAGTGGCGAAAGCCGAGCCAGTCCAGCTGACCTGGAAACCTTTCTCAAGGAACTGGGCTGGCGCGAGTTCTCGTATCACCTGCTTCATCACAATCCCGACCTGGCACGCGCCAACCACAATGCCCGCTTCGATGCCTTCCCATGGCGCGGCGACGGTGCCGGCGACCGCGCAGCCTGGCAGCGTGGCAGGACCGGATATCCGGTTGTCGATGCCGGCATGCGGCAGCTCTATGCCACCGGCTGGATGCACAACCGCGTGCGGATGATCGTCGGCTCGTTCCTCGTCAAGCACCTGCTGCTCGACTGGCGTGCCGGCGAAGACTGGTTCTGGGACACGCTGGTCGATGCCGATCCGGCCAGCAATTCCGCAAGCTGGCAGTGGGTGGCCGGCTCCGGAGCCGATGCAGCGCCCTATTTTCGTATCTTCAACCCGATCATCCAGGGCGAGAAGTTCGATCCGGACGGGGCCTATGTGCGGCACTGGGTGCCTGAACTGGCGCGGCTGCCGCGCAGCCTGATCCACAAGCCGTGGACCGCGCCGGCTGCGATCCTTGCCGCCGCCGGGGTCCGGCTTGGCGACACCTATCCACGTCCCATCGTGGCCCATGAGCAGGCCCGCGAACGGGCCCTGGCCGCCTTCAAGGCGATGCCGGGGCCAGCCAGCGCCATGTCCGGTGATGACCCAGCTTGAAACCGAACCGGTTTTCAGCACGTATCCAGACAACAAGCCCACGCCATCAGGCAGATCCACCCCGGAAGGACGTCACTTTTCATGCGTATTGCGGTTATCGGTGCAGGCATTGCCGGAAATGCGGCAGCTTGGGCACTGGCCAACGGATCGTCTCACCAGATCACCGTCTATGAGCAGGAGCAGCGCATTGGCGGCCACTCGGCCACGGTTGATGTCGACTATGACGGCACCTCCATCGCAGTCGACACAGGTTTCATTGTCTACAACGAACTGAACTATCCAAACCTGACACAGCTGTTCGCCCATCTCGGTGTCGAGACAGAGGCGTCGGACATGGGATTTGCCGTCTCCTCGCGCAATGGCGCAATGGAATGGGCGGGCCGGCCAACCGGCATCCTCAACGGCATCTTCGCGCGCCGCCGCAACATTGTCTCCCTGCCGCATCTGAACATGATCCGCGAGATGTTCCGCTTCAACCGGTCAGCGCTGGAGGACCGCGCGGCAGGTCGGCTGACAAGCGAAAGCATTGGTACCTATCTGGATCGCGGAAAATATTCGCGCCGATTCCGCGAGGAATATCTCGTGCCGATGGGCGCTGCGATCTGGTCGATGCCGCCGCAATCCCTGATCGATTTCCCGGCTGACAGCTTCATCGCCTTTTTCGACAACCATCGCCTGCTGCACTGGAACAGGCCTGTCTGGCGCACGGTCAGCGGCGGCAGCCGGGCCTATGTCGCCAAGCTGACGGCGAGCTTCGCTGATCGCATCCGCACCGGCGTCGCGGTCAGCCGCATCCTGCGCCATGATCTGGGCGTCACGATCACCGACACGACCGGCCACAGTGAACGCTACGATCAGGTCATCATCGCCGCCCACTCGGATCAGGCATTGGCCATGCTCGGCGACGCCAGCAGCGAAGAGCGGGCGATCCTCGGCGCAATCCCCTATCGCAGCAATGATGTCTGGCTGCACCGCGACCCTGCCCTGATGCCGAAACGCCGTGCCGCGTGGGCGGCGTGGAACGTGCTGCAAGGTGGCAACGGCGCCGAGATTACCCTGACCTACTGGATGAATGCCTTGCAGAACATCGACAAGCGCAAGCCCCTTTTCGTGACGCTGAACCCCGAGACGCCGCCACGAGCGGACCTGACCTTCGGCCGCTACAGCTACGCCCACCCCCAGTATCAGTCAGGCGCGACCGCGGCACAGAAGCAGCTGCCGGCAATCCAGGGCAGCAACCACACCTGGTTCTGCGGTGCATGGACAGGTTACGGCTTCCACGAGGACGGGCTGACGTCGGGGCTGAACGTGGCCGAAACGCTGGGTGCCGCCATTCCGTGGCACATTTCCGAGCGTCGCCTTGCTGCTGCCGCAGAATGAGGATGCTGCTGTGTCCATGACGGTTCCAATGCAGCACGGATGACAGCGGCACATGCCAGCCACCCTGCCCCTTGATCTTGCGCGCCCTGACGCCCTGTGGACCCGATCCGCAGCGCAGCGCCATCGCTTTGCGCCGCCCGATGCCGCTGCCCTGCTGTATCCCGGCGACGTGATGCATGCGCGCATGAAGCCGAAGCCGCACCGCTTCGCCTACAAGGTCTTCTGCTTGCTGATCGATCTCGACAGGCTCGATGAGGCTGCGGCCTCGCCGCTGTTCTCGATCGGGCGGTTCAACCTGCTCAGCTTTCGCGAAAGCGACCATGGCAGCGAGGACCGCAGCGCGCCGAAGGGCCACCTGCGTCGCCATGTTGACGCGCTTCTGGCACCGACCGGCCTTGATGCGTCGGGCGGGCGTGTGCTCTTGCTGTGCTATCCGCGCATGCTCGGCTTCGCCTTCAATCCGCTCTCGGTCTATTTCGTCTATGCGGCAAGCGGCGCGCCGGTGGCAATGATCTACGAGGTGCGCAACACCTTCGGCGAGATGCACACCTATGTCTGCCCGATCAAGAACGGGCAGATGAACGAGGCCGGCATCCGGCAGGAGCGTGACAAGCTGTTCTACGTCTCGCCGTTCATGGCGCAGGAGATGCGATATCGCTTCCGCATCCTGCCGCCCGGACCGCGTGTCTCGGTGCGGATCCTGGAAAACGACGCCGAGGGGCCGATCCTCGCCGCCACCTTCACCGGGACACCGCGCAACTTGACGTCTTGGGAAATTCTGAAAGCATGCTTCGCGATGCCGCTGATGACCCTCAAGGTCGTTGCGGGCATCCATTGGGAGGCAGCGAAGCTTTGGTTCAAGGGAATCGCGTTCTACAACCGACCGGCGCGACCGAAGCCTGTATCCTACAACGACCCTGCCTAACCCCTGTGACCCGATCGAACGCGGCGAGGCTCGCCTCCCCGCGGGACCAATGACGAGACCTGCATGGATCTGACAATGACCAGACCGACTGCCCCCGAAGCTGCGCCGCAACTGGTCACGGCAGCCAATCTCGACGAGATCACGGCAGGGATGCCGCCGGTGACCCGCGGCGCCTTTGCCTATGGCACGCGCATCGAGCGCGGCAGCCTGACCATCATCCTGCCCGACCGTCGTCAGTTCATGTTCCGGGGCAGCCAGCGCGGGCCAGAGGCCGTGTTCCAGGTCAACGATTTCGCCTTCGCCCGCCGCCTCGCTACCGGCGGCGACATCGGCTTTGCCGAAGCCTATCTGCGCGGCGAGTGGGAGACGCCGAACCTCGCGCGTTTCCTCGAGTTGTTCGCCACCAACTATAACGCCATCCAGACCATGCTGGCCGGCAAGCCGATGGCGCGGCTGTGGCAGATCGTCAGGCACTTTTTCAACCGCAACACGCGGGCAGGATCGCGCAAGAACATCCATGCGCACTACGATCTGGGCAACACCTTCTATGCATCCTGGCTTGACCAGACCATGACGTATTCCTCCGGCATCTATGCGCCCGGCGACAACGACCTGTCCTCGGCGCAGACCCGGAAATACCGCGAACTGGCCAGCAAGACCGGCATCGGCCCTGACGACCACGTGCTCGAGATCGGATGCGGCTGGGGCGGCTTTGCCGAGTTTGCTGCGCGCGAGATCGGCTGCAAGGTCACCGGGCTGACGATTTCGCAGGCCCAGTACGATTTCGCCATCGCGCGCATCGCGAGGGCCGGCCTCGGTGACAAGGTCGAGATCAAGCTCCAGGACTACCGCGACGAGAAGGGCACCTACGACCGCATCGCCTCGATCGAGATGTTCGAGGCGGTCGGCGAGCAGTATTGGCCGGCCTATTTCGAGCAGGTGCGCGATCGCCTGCGCCACGGCGGCACCGCAGGGCTCCAGGTCATCACCATCAAGGACGAGAGCTTCCAGTTCTACAAGCGCGAGATGGACTTCATCCGTGCATACATCTTCCCCGGCGGCATGCTGCCGACACCAACCCACATGCGCGATCTGGGTGCCCGCTATGGTGTCCCGATGGTCAACGAGCGCGAGTTCGGCCTCGACTATGCCCAGACCTTGTCAGACTGGCGTGACCGTTTCCGGCTGGCCTGGCCAAACCTCCTGCCACTGGGCTTCGATGAGCGCTTCCGCCGCATGTGGGAATACTATCTCGCCTATTGCGAGGCAGGCTTCCGCTCCGGCAACATCGACGTGCGCCAGATGGTCTTCGCCAAGAACGGGTGATCGGCGGCAGGCAGATCTGGGTTGGCCGCGTTGGCGCGCCGTCAGCGCGTCTGGCCGGCCACGAACCACTTCGCGCCCGGTTGCGTAACCTCACCAAGCGCTGCTGCCGCGCGCGAACCCGAAGCAGGCTCCATGACCTCTCGCCCTGAACCGACCGCACGCCAGTTGCTGGGCTATGCGCTGCCGGCCCTGCCCATCGCGGCGTTGAGCCTGCCCTTCTATGTCATGGTGCCGGAGTTCTACACCAAGGATGTCGGCATTCCGATCGCCACGGTCGGCTTCGTGCTGCTTCTGGTGCGCATTCTGGATGCGGTGACGGACCCGCTGGCCGGCGCCCTGTCGGACTGGACGCGCCCCGCCTTCGGCCGACGCCGCACCTGGGTCATCGTCTCAGCCCCCCTCGTCGCGCTCGCGGCCTGGTTCGTCATGCGCCCGATGGAAGGGGCTGGCGCGTGGTATCTGTTTGCCTGGGCCACCGCCTTGTCGCTGGCGTGGACCGCGATCTCGGTGCCGTATCAGGCCTGGGGCGCGGAGATGTCCCGCAGCTATGAAGGGCGCACCCGTGTTGCAGCCTATCGCGAGAGCTTCACTGTCGTCGGCACGCTGATCGCCCTGCTGCTGCCCGCCATCGTGCAGTTGCAGGGTGGCAGCAGCCGCGACGGGCTGGCAGCGCTCGCCCTGTTCATTGCCATCCTGTTGCCGCTGGGGGCTCTTGTTGCGATCGTGTTCGCGCCGGAACCGGTCGAGCGTGTCCAATCCAGCGTCGATCTGTCGGAAGGCTTGCGTCATCTGCTCGCGAACCGGCCATTCAGGCGCTTGCTGGCGGCCTTTTTCGTCAATTCGCTGGCCAATGGCCTGCCGGCCACACTGTTCCTGTTCTTCGTCGCGGACCGCCTCGGCGCGAAGGATCAGGCAGGCCCGTTGCTCGTGCTGTATTTCCTGTGCGGCGTAGCCGGCGTGCCGCTCTGGCTCTGGCTGGCAAGGCGCACGTCGAAGCACCGCGCCTGGGCGCTCGGGATGCTGCTGGCCTGCGTTGCCTTCGCAGCAGCGCCCTTTCTCGGTGCCGGGCAGGTAGCGCTGTTCGCAGTTGTCTGTGTCATCACCGGGTTCGCTCTGGGGGCCGATGTCGTGCTGCCGGCAGCCGTGCAGGGCGATGTCATCGATGTTGATACGGCGGCCTCAGGCCAGGAGCGCGCCGGGCTCTATCTCGGGCTCTGGGCGCTGGCCACCAAGCTCGCCTTTGCCGGCGCTGTTGGCCTCGCCTTCCCGCTGCTGGCCGCAAGCGGCTACGATCCCGGCCTTGGCCTGAAGAGCGAGGGTGGCCTGCTGATGCTGGGGCTGCTCTATGCGGGCCTGCCCGTGCTGCTGAAGCTCGGAGCCGTGGCGCTGATCTGGAATTTCCCGCTGAGCCGGGAGGATATCGCCGACGTCGCCCGCCGCATCGCAGCGAGGGGCTGAGCCTCCACTTCAGGCCTGAGGCTTGTTCCAGCCTGTCTGACGCGCCACCAGCGGAAAATACCACGCATACGGCAAGAGCCGCATGATCTTGAGGATGAAGGCCAGGCGGCGCGGAAAGATGATCTCGAAGCTGCCGCGTTCGAAGCCGTCGACCACACGCCGCGCAGCATCGTCCATCGACATCAGGAACGGCATCGGAAAGTCGTTCTTCCGGGTCAGCGGCGTGTCGATGAACCCCGGATTGACCACCTGCATGGTGATGCCGAGATTGTCGCAATCGAACTTCAGCGCCTCGCACAGATGGATCGCTGCCGCTTTCGAAGCACCGTAGGCCGCTGCCTTGGGCAGGCCGCGATAGCCGGCCACGGACGCATTGACGGCAACCTGCCCCTTCTTGCGCGCGCCCATGCGGGCCAGGACTGGCGCAAGCCCGTTGGCAGCGCCGAGCACGTTGACGTTCAGCGCCTGCCGGAAGGCGTCCACATCCAGCGCTCCGGCGCGGGTGTAGGGCGCGACACCGGCATTGAAGAAGGCCAGCGCGATCGGGCCATGGATGCGCTCGATCGTTTCCACCAGTGCAGCCATGCCGGCCTCGTCGGTGACATCGCCGGCATGGGCCACCAGCCGACCGGGCAGCCCGGCGGCTTCACCAGCCAGCGCCTCAAGCTCCTCAAGCCGCCGTGCCGTGAGGCACACTGTCCAGCCGCGCCGCGCCAGTTCGAGCGCTGTGGCCTTGCCGATGCCGGAACTGGCACCCGTCAACCAGGCCACGCCATCAGCGGGCGTCATCGTCGCAATGCGCATGATCCATCCTCACAACAAAAAAACGCGAGAGATCGGTGATCCCCCGCGACGTGCAACGAACGAAACCGTTGATCAGTTCCGGAACAGGCCCTGGATCACCTTGCCGACCGGGCCGGTGAGCTTGAGCGGAGCGTCGGTCACCGCAAAGCAGATGCAATCCTCATCGGCGTCAGCAACCGGCTTGTGGTCGACATCCTCGTCGGCAATCGCGATATCGCCGCGCATGTAGTGGCCAGACACATCGGAAAAACCGCCGCGCAGCACGAGCGTAAACTCCTGCCCCTCGTGGGTGTGCGAGGGGATCTTGCGGCCGGCCTTGATCCAGTAGAGCTTGGCTTCCACGCCGTCACGGTCGGACACCACATGCTCCTTGACGCCCGGAAGCACCGTGCGCCACGGGACCTCGGCAGAGGACATGCCGATGAGGCGGCGCAAGGCCGGCGGGAAAATCTCGTCATGCTCGCCCTCGGCAAGCGCAGGCCGCTCCGGTTCAGCCTCATTGAAGATCCGGCTGAGCATCGAATCACGCGAGGACACAGGAACACGCGGCTGGTTTGCCAGTTCTGTTCCGCACAGGGCTTCGAGATCATCGACAAAGCGCTGGCTGGCCGGATTGAAAGCGACATGGGTGCCGACCAGCGCGTGGAGCGCCTGATTCAGTGATCCTGCGGCATACTCGCCCAGAAGCGTATCGAGAGGACGAGCGGACGACGAAGCCGGAGAATGATGTTTCAACGTCGCAGTTCCTGATGTCGCAGTGCGGGATGCCTTGGACGGTCATCGGGACGAGAAGGATTCTCGTCCGCTAACCCTCAAGGACCTTATAATTCCGGAATTGTTTACGTCAATTCAACAACGCTGGATCATTCCCTCTTAAAAAGCAATTAGCCAAGCGATTGCAATGGCTTAAACTTTAAAGATGCCGGATACAGGTTTTTACCTAGTTTGGCAGTGATCTGTATCGCGCTCCGCGCCCCACGCAACCGCGATGGCGTGGCCCCAGCCACTG
>JAIYDY010000041.1 GCA_027487245.1 Hyphomicrobiales bacterium | reverse complement strand
TTTTCGGAGCATAAAGTTGCCGCTGACGTTCCATGGGGTGATCTCGGCGTCGATCTGGTGTTGGAATGCACAGGCAAGTTTCTCGACCGCAAGACACTGGATGGACACCTGGCGCGCGGGGCGAAACGCGTCATCGTGGCGGCCCCGGACAAGGTCGACGGCGTGCTCAACATCGTCGTCGGTGTGAACGAGCAGCTTTACAAGCCCGAGACGCACGACATTGTCACCGCTGCGTCCTGCACCACCAATTGCCTCGCGCCGGTGGTCAAGGTGCTGCATGAGGCCATCGGCATCCGGCACGGGCAGATCACCACGATCCACGACCCGACCAACACCAATGTCGTGGTCGACGCGCCGCACAAGGATCTGCGCCGGGCACGCTCGGCCATGCTGTCCCTGCAGCCGACCACGACCGGCAGCGCCACGGCCATCGGCCTGATCTACCCCGAACTCAAGGGCAAGCTCGACGGCCACGCGGTGCGCGCGCCGGTGCTCAACGCCTCACTGACCGATTGCGTGTTCGAGATGGCGCGCACCGTGACGGCGGACGAGATCAACGGACTGTTCGCTGCTGCCGCCGCCGGGCCGCTGGCCGGCATCCTGGGCTACGAGGCGCGTCCGCTTGTGTCGGTGGACTATAAGGGTGACACGCGCTCGGCCATTGTCGATGCGCTGTCGACACTGGTGACGGACGGCACGATGCTGAAGGTCTATGCCTGGTATGACAACGAGATGGGCTATGCCTGCCGCATGGTCGATCTGGCCTTTCACCTCGATGCGCAGGGCCTTTGAGCATGGCTGAGGCCGCCCCTGCCGTGCCGCCGCCCGCGTCCGGTGCGGGGCTGCGCAACTATGCCATCGTCACGGCTGCCTACTGGGGATTCACGCTGACCGACGGCGCCCTGCGCATGCTGGTGCTGTTCACCTTCTTCAAGCTCGGCTACTCGCCGTTCACGCTGGCCTTCCTGTTCCTGCTGTATGAAGCTGCCGGCATCCTCGCCAACATGGTGGGTGGGTGGCTGGCCGCCAAGCACGGCATCAAGCGGATGCTGATCGTCGGCCTCGGCACGCAGATCATCGGCTTCCTGATCCTGTCGGCCATGAATCCGGGCTGGGAAGCGGCGTTGCTGGTGACGTGGGTGGTGCTCGCGCAAGGCATCTGCGGTGTCGCCAAGGACCTGACCAAGACAGCCTCCAAGTCCGCGATCAAGCTGACGGAAGCGGAGGCGAAGGGCGACGGCAAGGGCCGGCTGTTCCGCTGGGTCGCGTGGTTCACCGGCTCCAAGAACGCGATGAAGGGCCTTGGCTTCTTCCTCGGCGGCGTGCTGCTGGAAGCCTTCGGGTTTTCGCTCGCGCTCTGGCTGATGGCAGGCGCGCTGGCGCTGGTGCTGGCCGGCGTGGTGCTGTCACTGCCAGCGCTCAAGGGCAAATCCAAACCCAGCAAATCGGTCAAGGAACTGTTCGGCAAGAACCGTGGCGTCAACCTGCTGGCGCTCGCCCGCATCGGCCTGTTCGGCGCGCGGGATGTCTGGTTCGTGGTCGGCGTGCCAGTGTTTCTCTATGCCAATGGCTGGACCTTCCCGATGGTGGGAGCCTTCTTGGCGATCTGGACCATCGGCTACGGACTGGTGCAGGCCTCGGCTCCCGCTGTGATCCGGCGCAGTGCGGACGGTCTGTCCGCCGAAGTGCCCGCCGCGCGGCTCTGGTCGCTGATGCTGATGCTGGTCCCGTTCGCGCTCGCCGGGTTGCTGGCACTGGCTCCGCCGCGCCCTGACATCATTCTGGTCGCTGGGCTGTGCCTGTTCGGCGTGATCTTCGCGGTCAACTCGTCCGTGCACTCCTACCTGATCCTCGCCTATGCCGGCTCGGAGAAAGCTGCCGAGGATGTCGGCTTCTACTATGCCGCCAACGCCGCCGGGCGCTTCCTGGGCACGCTGCTCTCGGGCCTGCTCTATCAGGTGGGCGGCATCGGGGCCTGCCTGATCGGCTCGGGCCTGATGCTGGCAAGCTGCTGGCTGGCGACGCAGGCATTGCCGAAGAGCGCCGCCGCGCCCTCGCGTGCGACCTGACCGGCGCAGGCATGACACGGGGACCGTCACCCATCCGTCACCGCCCTGTCATGGCAAACATTTATGTCGATTGTCGTCGAACAAACGAAAGGTCCGGAGATGACTGATCTGCGCCCCTACAACGTCCTGTTCCTGTGCGTTGCCAATTCCGCCCGTTCGATCATGGCGGAAGCCATCATCAACCGCATTGGAGCGGGCACTTTTCGCGGCTTCAGCGCCGGCAGGCATCCGAGCGGAACTGTGGAGCCGATGGCGCTCAACCTGCTGTCGCGGCTCAATTTCGATGTCTCCGGCCTGCGCTCCAAGAGCTGGGAAGAGTTCGCCGCCAAGGGGGCTCCCGCGCTCGATTTCGTCTTCACCGTCTGCGACGTGACGGCGAAGGAGGAATGCCCGTCCTGGCCGGGGCAACCGCTGAGTGCGCACTGGCCCGTGCCGGATCCGGTG
>JAIYDY010000089.1 GCA_027487245.1 Hyphomicrobiales bacterium | reverse complement strand
GGTCATAGACCGCGATCGTGCCGCTCGACTTCTTGTCGAGGCCATAGGCGAGGGCCGCTGCCGTCGGCTCGTTGATGATGCGCAGCACTTCGAGGCCGGCGATCTTGCCGGCATCCTTGGTGGCCTGGCGCTGGGCGTCATTGAAGTAGGCCGGAACGGTGATCACGGCCTGCGTCACGGCCTGGCCGAGATAGGCCTCCGCGGTTTCCTTCATCTTGATGAGCGTGAAGGCGGAAATCTGGGAGGGCGAATAGTCGGTGTTGTCGGCCTGCACCCAGGCGTCGCCATTGGGGGCCTTCTTGATCTTGTAGGGGACGAGCTTCAGATCCTTCTGCGTCATCGGATCATCGAAGGTGCGGCCGATGAGGCGTTTGATCGCGAAGAAGGTGCGCTCGGGGTTGGTCACGCCCTGCCGCTTGGCCGGCTGGCCGACGAGGCGCTCGCCATCGTCGGTGAAGGCCACGATCGAGGGCGTGGTGCGTGCACCTTCCGCGTTCTCGATCACCTTCGGCGTCGTGCCTTCCATGACGGCGACGCAGGAATTGGTGGTGCCAAGGTCGATACCGATAACTTTTGCCATGGGATGATCCCTTTCGAAGCATGATCCCGGCCGGACCCGAAGCATCCGGCCTTTGGTGTTGCGATCTTGCGGCGGGAGACAACCTGAGGGATCAGCCAACCCGGACGGATTGCAAACCGGTTCGTCAAAGCGCCCCTGCGCGCGGTGATCGGGATATGGGGGCAAGCCATTTGCAACGCAAGACAATCGGCAAACAAAGCCGCGACGAAAATGCGCCGGCGTGCGCGGGCCGCCTCGTCCTCTTCGGCACGGTCGGTGCAGGCGACTGGCAAGTGGCTGGCAAGTGGCTGGCAAGTCTCGGCCAAGGGTCTGGCACCGTGCTGACCAGCACAGGCTGTGGATTGCGAATTGACGCGGAGAGTAAAACCCGGCTTTCAATGATGTCATCGCCCGATGAATCAACCGACCGTGGGATCACTTGATCCAGATGCTTCGCCAATGCCGGTCTCCAGACCATAGCCAGACGCTTCACGGCAGGCGTGACGGCCTCTGGCTCGCGCTTGTGCTGGCGCTTGTGGCCAGCCCCGGCAGCGTGCTGGCCCAGCCGATGCAGCTTCCCGGCGCGGTCGGCTCCGCGCCGGTGGGCGTTCCAGCGGCCCCTCCGGCGGCCCCGACGGGCGCTGCGCCTCCGGCCGGATTTCCCGGAAGCCGGCCCGCTGCCGTTCCGGTCAAGCCGGTTGCGGATGATGCCATCGTCGGTCAGGCGCTGCTCCATCAGGGCCGATCGGGCCGCTTCGTGATGGAGCGCCTGCGCGGCGGCTATGGGCTCAAGGTCTCGTTCGAGGGCTTCCAGACCACCAACCTTTTGGAGCCTTGCGGCGTCGCCTTCGGTGACGAGGCCGTGCCGCTCGAAAGCCTCGGTCGCCCCGCCGGCCTGCCGCGTTTCCGCCTCCAGGCCAGCGCCTGCCCGGTGGTCTTCGATGTGCTGAGCAATGCGCTGCTGGTCGTCGAGCCGCAGGCACCCTGCGTGATCGAGGCCGCCCAGTGCCGCATCGATCCGCGCGGCCTGTGGGCACCGGACGGGCGCGGACTCGTGGCGCTCGCCCGCGACATCGAGAAGGACCGCGCAAGGGCCGAGGTGCAGGTGCGCGAAGGCTTCCGCGTGCTCGGCGAGCGCAGTTCGCCGGACGACAAGCGCATGGTGGCGCGCGAACAGGCGAGCTTCTCCTCCGAACGCGAGCAGACCTGCCGCGACTTCAACCGCGAGGGCAACCACGGCTTCTGCGCAGCCAAGTTCACCGAGGCCCGCGCCTCATCCTTGCGTGCCCGCACCGCCGCTGCCGAGGCGGCGGCCAAGCCGAGACGCTGAAGCCCAACGATGACCGGCCCGCAGCGCGGGTCAGGCGCTGGCGAGGCCTGTCTCCCAGCCCAGGATGGCGCGCTTGCGCGTCAGGCCCCAGTGATAGCCGGTCAGCGCGCCGGTCGAGCCCAGTACCCTGTGGCACGGCACCACGAAGGATAGCGGGTTGCGCCCCACCGCAGCGCCCACCGGCCTCGCCGCCTTGGGCTGGCCTATCTGGCCGGCAATGGCACCGTAGGTCGTGGCGCGGCCCACGGGAATATGCAGCAACTGCTCCCAGACCCTGATCTCGAAATCCGAGCCGATCATCACCACGCGCAGCGGCTGGCCCTGCTGCCAGAGCGCCGGATCGAACACCCGCGCCGCCAGCGCCGCCGTCGCATGCGCGTCTTCCACAAAGCTGGCGTTCGGCCAGCGCCGCACCATGTCGGCCAGCGCGCCGGCGCGGCCGCCTGCCGGCTTGCCCTCGCCGTCGGCGCGCCCGGGGCCGGCCTTGTCATCGACCCAGCCCAGCCCGGCCAGCCCGCGTGATGTGGCCACGATCAGCGCCTCGCCGAAGGGCGACGGATGGTAGCCATAGCGCAGCACCAGCCCCTTGCCGCCGGTCTTCCACTCGCCCGGGCTCATCGCCTCGTGCGTCACGAACAGGTCATGCAGCCGGCCCGGCCCTGACAGGCCCAGATCGAGCGCGGCATCAAGCAGGTTGGCATCCTGCCTCAGCAGGCGCTTGGCCTGATCGAGCGTCACAGCCTGCAGGAACGCCTTGGGCGTCAGCCCGCACCAGCGCCGGAACACCAGATGCGTCTCGTCGCTGCTCAGCCCGACATGGTCGGCGATCGTCTCGACCGAGGGCTGATCGCGCCAGCCTTGCGTGATCTTGGCGAGAATCCGCCGCACGATCTCGTAATCGTCCTGCGAGGTGGTGAGACCCGAAGCCGGCTGCGGCGTTGAAAAGCTGGCTGAGAAAGCGTTCTGGGCGGTCATGGGCGTGATCCCTCGCGGCAAGGATCATGGTCTATGACAATGCGGCGCGATGCGACACCCGATTTCCGGAAAAGCGCGGCGCGCGGCTCAGCGATCCTTGGCGCTGCGCAGCGCCCCCGCCAGCGCCTCATGAAAGCTTTCCCGCTCGCCCGGTGACAGGGCCTGCGCGATCGGCACGGACTGCCCGCGCGAGACGACATCGAGGCGCATCAGGCCGTAGTCCTTGTCGTCCTGTCGCTCCAGCTTGGTGAACAGCGTATCGAAGCGCCATTCGGCCCGCTCGCCCCTTGGCGTCACCTTGGCCAGTTGCACCTGCAGCGGCGACACGGCCACCTCCTCGAAGCCGGCGGCATCCCGGAAGTTGATGCGGAAGGCGATATAGAGCGCCACCACATCGAGCCCGAAGAAGAAGGTCACCGGCCACGCGCCCGCGACCATGAACGGGATCGAAGAGACCACGCTGGCAAGGCACACCAGCGTCATCACCAGCCTGAACCCATCCTGCCCGAGCGAGCGGTGCGGCGTGATCCGGGCAGCGAAGATCGGCGCGTCTGGCCCGTCCTCTTGGCGGGGGCTGTCTGCAGCGGATTTCGGGTGGCGCGGGTCCATGCCGGCGCACTATAACCCAGCCATGCCGACACGCCAGCCACCCAAGCCCCGCCCCGATGCCGCAGCCGGCAAGCCCGCTGCAAAGAAGCCGGTCAAATCAAAGTCCGCCCAAAAGCGCACCGTGAAGGCCCGCAATGCGGCGGGCATCCACGCCCTGTTCGAGCGCTTCCGCGCCCACAATCCCGAGCCGAAGGGTGAGCTCGAATCAGTGAACGCCTACACGCTGCTGGTCGCGGTCGTGCTGTCCGCGCAGGCCACGGACGTCGGCGTCAACAAGGCCACGCGCCCGCTGTTCGCCGTCGCCGACACGCCGGAGAAGATGGTGGCGCTCGGTGAGGATGTCGTGCGGGATTACGTCAAGTCCATCGGCCTGTTCCGCACCAAGGCGAAGAATGTCATCGCGCTATCCGAGCAGCTCATCGCCGAGCATGGCGGCGAGGTTCCCGCCCAGCGCGAGGCGCTGGAGAAGCTGCCCGGCGTGGGCCGCAAGACCGCCAACGTGGTCCTCAACATGGCTTTCGGGCAGATCACCCACGCGGTCGACACGCATGTCTTCCGCATCGCCAACCGGCTGCGCATCGCGCCGGGCAGGAACCCGCTCCAGGTCGAGCTTGGGCTGGAAAAGGCCGTGCCGGAGGAGTTCGGCCACCATGCCCACCATTGGCTGATCCTGCACGGGCGCTACACCTGCAAGGCCGTCAAACCCCTGTGCGCCGGCTGCGTCGTCGCCGACCTGTGCGACAGTGCCGACAAAAGGATGGGCTGACGCGCGCGCCTCAACCCACCACGATCAACCCACCGCGATCACCAGCGCCAGCCCGATCGAGCCGACGATGATGCGCCAGTAGGCGAAGGGCTTGAAGCCGTAGTTCGAGACGATGTCGAGCAGCTTCTTGACCACCACGAGGCCGGCGAAGAAGGCCGCGACGAATCCGATGGCGATCAGCACGATGTTGTCGACGCTGAGCTGCTTGTAATTCTTCAGGAGGTCGAAAGCGAAGGCTCCGGCCATGGTCGGCATCGCCAGGAAGAACGAGAACTCCGCCGCCGCCCGCTTCGATGCGCCCAGCAGCATCGCGCCGACGATCGACGAGCCGGAGCGCGACACGCCGGGCACCATGGCAAGACACTGGATCAGGCCGATCTTGAGATACATCGGCAACGGAAAGGCCATCGCGTCGTCGTGCTTCGTCTCCAGCGAAAGGTCATCGACCACCAAGAGGATCAGCCCGCCGGCGATCAGCGTGCAGCAGACCACGACCGGGTTGAACAGCACCCCCTTGATGAAGCCGTGCAGCATGGCGCCAAACAGGGCGGCCGGCAGGAAGGCGATCAGCACGCCGATCACGAAGCGGCGCGATTGCGCGCTGGAGCCGAGCGTGGTCGCCACCTTCCAGAGCTTGCCGAAATACACCGACAGGATGGCGAGGATGGCGCCGAGCTGGATCAGAACCGCGAAGGTCTTGCCGAAATCATCGTCGCCGATGCCGAGGAAATGATCGATCAGCAGCAAGTGTCCGGTGGATGAGACCGGAATGAACTCGGTCAGGCCCTCGACGATGCCCAGCAGCAGCGCTTTCAGATAGTCCATGTTGCCTCCGGCCCTGCATCCCGATGGCCCGTTCGGCCATGCCTTGGCCGCAACGGCATATGAAGCCTGTGCCGGCGGGCGGTCGGGCGCAGCACACAACAAGCCCGCGAATCGGGTTGTCGGCGCTCTGCTGGGGTTCTATACGCCGGTGCCGGCTCGCGCCAACCGGGCCCGCGTTCAGGTGCCGGTCCATGCTGCCAAAAACCTCGTCGCTCCACGCCTGCACCATCCGGTGCCGGCCCGAAACCCTCCGGAAGCCTGCCCGCCAATGCCCCGTCTGATCCACTCTGCGTTCTGCCCGCATTCGCGCTTCGTCCGGCTGGTCGCGGCCGAGATGGGCATGGAGCTGGAGCTCAGCGAGGAGCGCACCTGGGAGCGCCGGCCCGAGTTCCTGGCCATGAACCCCGCCGGAACGACCCCCGTGCTGGTCGAGGAGGGCACGCTGGTGGTGCCAATCGCCGACATCATCGCCGAGTATCTCGACGAAACGCGCGGTCTGGCCATGGCCGGGCGCCGCCTGCTGCCCGATCCGCCAGCGGAAAGGATCGAGGTGCGCCGGCTGACGCACTGGTTCAATCACACCTTCTTCGAGGAGGTCTCCGGCCCGCTGACGCGCGAGAAGATCTCGCGGCGTTTCATGCGTCAGGAGGAAGGCGGAGGGCCGCCCGACACCGTGGTCATCCGTGCGGCACGTGCCAATGTGCGCTATCATCTGCAATACATCGGGTGGCTGATGGGCCGCCGCAACTGGCTGGCTGGCGACCGGCTGTCCTATGCCGATCTGGCGGCGGCGGCGCATCTGTCCTGCGCCGACTATCTTGGCGATGTGGCCTGGGACGAGAGCGAGGGTGCGCGGGCGTGGTATGCGAAGATGAAATCCCGTCCGAGCTTCCGCGCGCTGCTGGCCGAACGCGTGCCCGGCATGGCACCGGCGGCGAGCTACGAGAACCTCGATTTTTGACCAAGGCCCGGACTGACCCGGCTGCGCTGAAGGCCAGCCTGCTGGCAAGGGCCGCCGCCGAGGGCTTTGATGCCGTCCGCATCACCACCCCGTCCGCGATCCCCGAGGCGGCATCCCGGCTGGCACGATGGCTGGAAGCCGGCCACCATGGCAGCATGGACTGGATGCAGGACCGGGCGGACTGGCGCGGCGATCCGCGAGCCCTCTGGCCCGAGGCGCGCTCGGTCATCATGCTCGGCCTGTCCTATGCGCCGCCGCATGATCCGCTGCTGGCGCTGGAGGATGCCCGGCGCGCGGTGATCTCGGTCTACGGTGCCCGGCGCGACTATCACGACGTGATCAAGGGCAAGCTCAAGACCGTGGCAGCGGTGCTCGGCTCGGCCCATGCCGGCGTCAAGGTCTTCGTCGATACCGCTCCCGTCATGGAAAAGGCGCTGGCTGAGGCCGCCGGTCTGGGCTGGCAGGGCAAGCACACGGTGCTGGTCTCGCGGCAGCATGGCTCGTGGCTGTTTCTCGGCGCCATCTTCACCACGGCGGAACTGCCGGTCGATGCGCCCGAAACCGACCATTGCGGCTCATGCCGCCGCTGCCTGGATGTCTGCCCCACAGATGCGTTCCCCGAGCCCTACGTGCTCGACGCGCGCCGCTGCATCGCTTATCTCACCATCGAGCATGCCGGCCATGTCGACCGCGCCCTGCGCAGCGACATCGGCAACCGCGTGTTCGGCTGCGATGACTGCCTGGCCGTCTGCCCCTGGAACAAGTTCGCCGGCACAGCGCGCGAGACGCGGCTGGCCCTGCGCGAGGATCTGCTGGCGCTGCCGCTCGCCAGCCTCGCGGAGCTCGATGACGCGGCCTTTCGGACACTTTTCGCCGGCACGCCGGTCAAGCGCACCGGACGTGACCGCTTCGTGCGCAACGTGCTGATTGCGCTGGGCAACAGTGCCGATCCCGGTCTCGCGCCCGTCGCCGAGACGCGGCTGGCCGATGCCTCGCCGCTGGTCAGGGCCATGGCCGTGTGGGCGCTGGGCCGGCTGGCCCCGGCGCGGCTTGCTGCACTGGCCGGCGATCACCTGCCGGGAGAGGGCGACGAAGCCGTGCGCGGCGAGTGGCAGGCCAGTCTCGATGAGGCCGCAGCATGAGGAACCCACCGTGACAGGCCCGATGAAACTCGTCGTTCTTGGCCTCGGCTATTCTGCCAGCGCCTTTGTTGCCGCGGGAGCCGGGCGGTTCTCGTCGGTGGTCGCAACCGTGCGCAGCGCCGCCAGCGCCGCGCGCGCCGGGGCCACGGGTGCCGAGGTGCTGGCGCTGGACGATCCCGCCTCAGGCCCGCACCTGCTGGCCGCCATTGCCGGAGCCGACGTGATGCTGGTCTCCGTGCCGGCCGAGGCGGGCGGCGATCCGCTGCTGCACGGGCTTGGGGCGGCCATTGCCGCTGCCCGCAATCTCGGTTGGATCGGCTATCTCTCCACCGTCGGCGTCTACGGCGATCATGGCGGCGGCTGGGTCGACGAGCGCTCTGCCCTCAACGCCACCAGCCAGCGCGGCCTTGCCCGCATCGCCGCTGAACGCGGCTGGCTCGATCTGGGTGCTGCGTCGGGCAAGGCTGTGCATGTCTTCCGGCTGGCCGGCATCTACGGGCCGGGCCGCAACCAACTCCAGTCCGTCGCCAACGGCACCGCCCGCCGCATCATCAAGCCCGGCCAGGTCTTCAGCCGCATCCATGTCGATGACATCGCGGGGGCGTGCCTTGCCTCGCTGGACAGGCCCGCTCCCGGCGCGGTCTACAATGTCGCCGACCACGAGCCCGCCCCGCCCCAGGATGTCATCGCGTTTGCGGCGAACCTGCTCGGCCTGCCCGTGCCGCCCGAAGAGCCTTTCGAGACCGCGGTTCTCTCGCCCATGGCGCGCTCGTTCTACATGGACCAGCGCTGCGTCTCGAACGCGCGCCTCACCACGGAACTGGGCTATGTCTTCCGCCATCCGACCTATCGCGAAGGTCTCGGCGCGCTGTTCGCTGAAGGCGAGGGCCGGCGTGACGGGCGCTGATCAGGCGGCGTAGCGCTCGCCCTCGGCGCCGTAATAATCGACGTAGCGCGGATCGATCGAAGCCACCGGCAGCACGACAAGCACATCGGTGGTGCCGAACTGGTGATCGACCACCGCGCCGTCGCCGAAGCGCGCGCCGATCCTGAGATAACCCTTGAGCAGCGGCGGCAGCGCCTTGAGTGCGGCCTTGGCATCGATCTGGTCCGCCGCGATCAGGTCCATCGGCACGCGGCGCGCCGCGTGGGCGCTGGCGCTCCACTCGCCGGTGGCGCGGGCATGATGGTGCAGGAATCCGAGCCGCGTCGCCAGCGTCGCCGGCTCCGTACCTTCCAGCGAGGCGCAGCCGATCATCACGTCGATGCGGTGATGGCGGACATAGGCCCAGATGCCGTGCCAGAGCAGTTCCACCGTCTTCTTGGTGCGGTAGTCCGGCAGCACGCAGGAGCGGCCAAGCTCAAGGAAGCGCTTGCCCGGATGGCGGGCCAGCAAGGGCGCAATGTCGAACTCGCCCTGGCTGTAGAAGCCCAGCGTACCTGCCTGTTCCTGGCGCAGCAGCCTGTAGGTTCCGACCACCATCGGGCGCGGCTTGCGGCCCGGGCGGGCGTCCATGCGCGAGGTGTCGACGACCAGAAGGTGATCGCAGATCGCGTCATAGGCATCGATGTCGCGGCGCAGGAAGCGGCAGCGCGCGTTCGGGATCGCCGCCATCTCCTCGTGGAAGACCTGATAGCGCAGCCGCTGCGCCCGGCGCACGTCGCGGCTGCTGCGCGCCAGCCTGATCTGAAGGTTGCCGCTGCGACCCAGCACCTTCGGCAGTCCGAGATTGCCCAGTTGCCGCGCCGGAAAGGGCACGATCTGTGGCGGCAGGCTGGACAGGAAGGCCATGGCCGGCTCTGGCACACGGAAACTGGCGAAATCGAAACGGGAAGTCTCGGACGAAGTGCCGTTCAACATGGGTCAGTCGATCCATCTGGCCGCATCATCGGGGTTCAAGGGTGATTCCCAGTGAAAGCTGCGGTGTAGGCTGACCGCTATATAGGGGGTTGAACACCGCTGTGACAGGTCGATGACACTTCCATGACGGTACTTGGCGGGACCGATCGCTGCGGCGGATTGGCGCTTCTCACGCCGCGTGTTCTTTCGCCGGCGTGCCGGCTGCCGGGCTGGCCTGGGCCGGGTCCAGCGCCAGCTTCAGCCACAGCGCCAGCTGGTCGCGCACCAGCGGCTTGGGCAGGCAGTCGTCGAAGCCGGCTGCCATGGCCGCCTGCCGGTCCTCCGCCGAGACATTGGCCGTGACCGCGATCAGCGGCAGGCGATGCATCACCGCCATGGCGACTTCCTCGTCCCGGATCATCCTTGCTGCCTTGAGCCCGTCCATGATCGGCATGCGCACATCGAACACGCCGAGCGCGAAGGGGGCCGTCTCGCCCGACAGCGCAGCCATCATCAGGTCCACCGCCTCCTGGCCGTTGCGCGCCCAGACCGGATCCGCGCCCAGCTTCTCCAGTGTCCGTCGCGCCAGCAGGGCGTTGATTTCATTGTCCTCGGCCAGCAACACGCGCGGCCGCTCGACCAGCTTTCCGGCGTTCTCCGGTGCAAGGCTGGTCGTCTCCGCGCCGGCAGGCTGGCCCCTGTCGCGCAGTTGCGCCAGCAGCGAGCGCCCCCTGACCGGCTTGACCAGAAAGGCATCGAAGCCCGCCGCTGCCGGCGCGCCGAAGCTGCGCCGCTCGAACGGTGACAGGATGATGATGCGCCGGCCAACACCGGCAGCACGCGCCAGGATGGCCAGTTCGCGCGCCCGCTCGGCCCCCACCGACAGGTCGACCATCAGCACATCGACAGGGTGGGCCAGCAGCATGCCCTGCGCATCGGCGGGCTCGCCGGTCTGGCGGATCAGGGCACCGGTCAGCCCGGCAATCTCGGCGAGATAGGCCGCCTCGAACGGCGCATGCGAGACCAGCAGCACACTGAGCCCGCGATGATCGGGGATCACGGCCTCGCTGGCCGCTCCGGCAACCCTCAGGGTCAGGGTGACAGTGAAGCGCGACCCCTTGCCCGGCTGGCTGTCAACCGCGATCTCGCCACCCATCAGGGGCAGCAGGCGCTTGACGATGGCCAGCCCGAGCCCCGAGCCGCCATGGGTGCGTGCTGTGGTCTCGTCGGCCTGCTCGAATTCGTCGAAGATGGCGCTGAGCCGGTCGGCGGGGATGCCGGGTCCGGTATCCTCGACGATGACGCGCGCGGCTCCGTCCTGCCAGCCAAGGCGCACGCCGACGCCCCCCGTCTCGGTAAACTTCACGGCATTGCCGACAAGGTTGATCAGGATCTGCCGCACCCTGTCGGGGTCGCCCATCAGCAGCGGCGGCAGGGCAGGGTCGGCGAGCGTTGCCAGGGACAGGCCCTTGTCATGGGCCTTGGGGGCCAGCAGTTCGACCACGCCCTCGGCCAGCGCCACCAGATCGAAGGGCTCCTCGCTCAGCGTGGTGCGCCCCGCTTCGACCTTGGCGAAATCGAGGATTTCCTCGATCAGCGACAGCAAGGCATGCCCGGACGTGCGCAGCGCCCGCACATAGGTGGTCTGTTCGGCATCAAGCCGCGTGTCGCTCAGCAGATCGGCCATGCCGATGATGCCGTTGAGCGGCGTGCGGAACTCATGGCTGACCGTGGCCAGGAAACGCGACTTGGCATCGTTGGCCGAATTGGCATGGGCCAGGGCCTCGTCGAGTTGCTGCTCGGAGGCGACGCGCGATGTGACATCACGGCCGACGCGCTGGGTCAGGTGAGGGCCATCCGGCATCGGCACATGGCTTTCGGCCCATGAGATCCAGCGCTCCTCGCCGCCCACATCGGCCATCCGCTCGTCGAACAGGCGTGTGCCGTCGCCGCGCATCTCGATCAGGCTGGTGGCCTGCACGATGGGGGCCTCCGTGCTGCCGATCAGCGCATCGGGGCTGGTACCCAGAAGGGTTGCATAGGCGCGGTTGGCATAGGTGATCCGGCCATCGGGCGTGCGCCGCACGATCAGGTCGCCCTGGGCCTCGATCAGGCTGCGGTGCCGCTCCTCGCTCTCGGTCACGGCAAAGAGCTGGTCGTTCAGCCGCTCCGTGGCCTCGGCAAGGTCGGCGGCGCGCGCTTCCAGCCGCCGGTGGTCACGCGTCAGCAGCCAGGCAGCCAGCGTCGCGATGGCGGCGGCCACCGCCAGCACCACACACAGAACGACAAGGAGAACAGTGCTGGACACGGATGCGGCACCACCGGTTGCGCAATCAAGTCCGCACGCTGCCACGCGCTGGTTGAGGCATCGCTAAGTCGACGCGCGAAAGGCCGCCAGCGCCCGGAAAGCACGCGGCTTGGTTGCAGGTCGGTAAACAGGGTCGGAGAAACCGGGGCGCGATGACCCCACTCGCCGTCATCCCGGCTCAAGGCCGGGATGACAGTGTGGATGGGGGAGAGGTCGGGGCTGACGGCGTGGATGGGAGGGCCGGCCTCAACCCTTGATCATCTGGTAGGCCGGCAAGGTCAGGAAGTCGGCGAAGTCCGGGGCCAGCGACATGTCCTTGAACAGCTTGGCCGCCTCCGGGAAACGGCCACCGGCGAAGGCAGCCTCGCCGATCTCGCCCTTCACCTTGTCCATTTCCTCGGCATAGACTGTCTCGAACCAGGCGGGCGTCACCTTGCGGCCGTCTTCCAGCTCGACGCCATACTTGATGAACTGCCATATCTGGGCGCGCGAGATTTCCGCCGTCGCGGCATCTTCCATCATGTTGTAGATCGGCACGGCGCCGCGGCCACGCAGCCAGGCTTCCATGTATTGCACGCCGACGCGGATGTTCTCGCGGAAGCCCGCTTCGGTGCGCGTGCCCTGATGCGGCTCAAGTAGGTCGGCGCGGCCCACGCTCACGTCCTCGCGCAGCTTCGACAGCTGGTTCGGCCCGGGCATCAGGCGGTTGAACACCTCCATGGCGACCGGCACGAGATCGGGATGGGCGACCCAGGTGCCGTCATGGCCATTGCCGGCCTCGCGCTCCTTGTCGGCCTTGACCTTGGCGAAAGCGGCGGCGTTGGCCTCGGGGTTGTTCTTGATCGGGATCTGCGCAGCCATGCCGCCCATCGCGAACGCGCCGCGCTTGTGGCAGGTCTTGATCAGCAGCAGCGAGTAGGCCTGCAGGAAGGCCTTGCTCATCACCACCTGGCTGCGGTCCGGCAGCACATAGGAGGGATTCTTGGCCAGCTTCTTGATGTAGCTGAAGATGTAGTCCCAGCGACCGCAGTTCAGCCCGGCAATGTGATCCTTCAGCTCGAACAGGATCTCGTCCATCTCGAAGGCGGCGGGCAGGGTCTCGATCAGCACTGTGGCCTTGATCGTGCCGACCTTGAGCCCGAGCGCGCCCTGCGCATGGACCATCACGTCGTTCCAGAGGCGGGCCTCCAGATGGCTCTCCATCTTCGGCAGATAGAAGTAAGGGCCGGAACCGGCAGCCAGCGCCTTCTTTGCATTGTGGAACAGATACATTCCGAAATCGAACAGCGCGCCGCTCAGCTCATCGCCATCGACGGTGACATGCGCTTCCATCAGGTGCCAGCCGCGTGGGCGCACCAGCAGCACGGCCGGGTTCGGGCCGAGCTTGTAGGCCTTGCCGGAGACCGGATCGGTGAAGTCGAGCTTGCCGTCCCAGCGGTCCTTCAGGTTGAGCTGGCCTTCGAGGCAGTTCGTCCAGGTCGGGGAATTGGCATCCTCGAAGTCCGTCATGAACACCTTGGCGCCGCAGTTCAGCGCATTGACCACCATCTTGCGGTCGGTCGGCCCGGTGATCTCGACGCGGCGGTCAAGCAGGTCGGCAGGGATCGGAGCGACCTTCCATGAGCCCTCGCGCACATGGCGGGTCTCGGCCAGGAAATCGGGTGTCTCGCCGGCATCGAAGCGCTTCTGCCGCTCGGCGCGCAGGGCCAGCAGCCGCTTGCGGGTGGCATCGAACCGGCGGTGCAGATCGGCCACGAAGGCCAGTGCCTGGGGGCTCAGGATCTCATCGAAACGCGGCCCGATCGTGCCGGTGATGACAACGCCGGGAACGGCGGCTGCGAAAGGTGTGGTGGCGCTCATCGATCTCTCCTGAAATGGATCGTCTGGCCGGCGCGGCGCGGGCAGGGATGCCCGCGGGTCCGGCAGAGGGGGCCTGACGGGCAGGTTTCTGGCCGGTCCGGCCTGCAAGGTTGGACTTGCAGGAGCCAGGCCTCGCGCCCGCCCGAAACCTGGCAGGTCTGATGCAGAAGAGTTATCGGCCTTGTGCAGTTTGGCAAGTAGAAACTAAAATGGCAGAGCACCTTTTCCGGAATAGAAACAATCGCCGGATGGTGGCGGGTCCTGCGTCCCTGCTCCCGCAGCCCCGCAATCACGAACCTGTGTGCCTTGTAACGTTGCGCGGCAGGCTGGCGAACTGGGTTCAACGGATCGCGAGCGATGCTTCCTTGCCGACCGTTTCACGACGATGGAGAACCCCCATGAAGACCCTGTTTGCCAAAGCGCTGTTTGCCGCACCCGTTGCCGCCCTGATGATGCTGGCCCCCGCCCAGGCCGGCTCGTTCCAGCCCTACAAGAAGGCCGACTTCGACAAGCTCGTGGCCACCGGCCAGCCTGTGCTGGTCCATGTCCATGCCGACTGGTGCCCGACCTGTAAGCGCCAGCTCACCATCCTGGGCCCGATGCTCAACGATCCGGCCAATGCCAAGGTCACGGCTGTCACGGTCGATTTCGACAAGGAAACCGCGTTCAAGCAGGCCAACAAGGTCGGCGGCCAGTCCACGCTGATCGTCTTCAAGGGCGGCAAGGAAGTGGCACGCTCGGTCGGCGCAACGGACAGCGCGGCCATCGGCGGCCTCATCGCCCAGGTTCGCTGAGCCACCACCGAATCGCTGTCGAGCCGCCCTTGAGCCTGCGCTGATCTGGCGCTGGCACCAACTCCAGGCGGCCCCCTGCCTGCCATCCCGGCATTCTGGCCGGGATGGTCCCCCCTTGTCCCGGATGTCCCATGCTCGCCCTTCTGTCGTCCTATGCCGCCGGCATGCTGACCACGCTCAATCCATGTGTCCTGCCGGTCCTGCCGATTGTCATGGCCACGGCCTTCAATGGCGGGCGGTTCGGGCCGCTGGCCCTGGCAGTGGGGCTGTCGCTCGGCTTCACCACCATCGCGCTCGGCGTGGCGGCGACCGGAGCCTTCTTCGGGCTTGATCCATCAGTGCTGCGCACGATTGCCGCCGTGATGTTCATCCTCGCGGGCTGCCTGTTCCTGTCGAGGCGCCTTCAGGATGGCATGGCCGGGCTGATGCAGCCGCTGGCCGACCGGGCCAACACCCTGTCGATGGGCGCCAACACCGGCTCGATCGCCGGCCAGTTTGGCATCGGCCTCTTGCTCGGCGTGGTCTGGTCGCCCTGTTCGGGCCCGGCGCTGGGTGCCGCCATCGGCCTTGCCGCGCAGGCTGGCGGGCTCGCTGACGCGGCCTGGCGCATGGCCTTCTTCGGGCTTGGTGCCGGCACCATCCTGGCGCTCATCGCCTATGGCTCACGCGCCGCTGTCACCGCCAACCGCGCCCGCCTGATGAGCATCGCCAGCGCGGCCAAGCCCATTGCCGGCGCGGTCTTCATCGCGCTCGGTGTGATGACGCTGACCGGCTATGACAAGGTGCTGGAGCGGGCCGCCACCAACATCATGCCCGAATGGCTGATCAACCTGACGACCTCGGTCTGAACGACGCCCCAACCACCGTGATGACGCGGTGGATGGAGGCGCTGCCAAAACGATTCCTTGACGCAGTGCAGCAAAGCGCCCATATGAGCATCACGCCGCGCGGTTGTCGCGTGGCCTTGGCTCGCACTCAGACGCCCGGCGCTTCGCCCGTGATACGATCACGGCAAGACGCTCAAGATGCGAGTTCCCCGGGGCGTGACCGTCTGATCCGCCCCCCGCCAGCAGACATGATCTGAACTGGCCGACACGAAAGCACTTCTCTCAATGACAGCGACATTCGCGGATTTCGGCTTGGCCGCTCCGCTCAACCGCGCGCTTGAACTCGCCGGTTTCCACACGCCCACGCCGATTCAGGCCCAGGCGATCCCCCATCTCCTCCAGGGCCGCGACATGCTTGGCCTGGCCCAGACCGGAACCGGCAAGACCGCAGCCTTCGTGCTGCCGATCCTGCAGGCCCTGCGCTCGGCCGGCTCCAAGCCCGAAGCCCACACCACGCGCGCCCTGATCCTGGCGCCGACCCGTGAACTGGCCATCCAGATCCACGAATCGGTGACCATTCTCGCCAAGGGCCAGCACTTCGCCCATGCCTGCGTGTTCGGCGGTGTCAGCATCAACCCGCAGATCGATGCCTTGCGGCGCGGTCTCGACATCCTGATCGCCACGCCCGGCCGTCTGGTCGATTTGATCAGCCAGAAGCAGTGCAAGCTCTCGTCGGTGCAGTATTTCGTGCTCGATGAGGCCGACCGCATGCTCGACATGGGTTTCATCCGCGACATCAAGCGCATCCTGGCGCTGCTGCCCACCAAGCGGCAGTCGATGCTGTTCTCGGCCACCATGCCGGAAACCATCGGCGACATCGCCAACAAGCTGCTGAAGGACCCGATCACGGTCGAAGTCCGTCCCGAGGCGGTGCCGATGGAACGCATCGCGCAGCATCTTGTGCACCTGCCGATGCAGGCCAAGAAGGACGCGCTGCTGAAGCTGCTCTCCGCCCGTGACGTGACCCGCGCCATGGTCTTCGCCCGCACCAAGCATGGCGCCAACCGGCTCACCGACTATCTCGAACAGTATGGCCTCAACGCCGTGGTCATCCACGGCAACAAGAGCCAGGGCGCACGCCAGAAGGCGCTGGCCCAGTTCAAGGCCGGCGAGGCCAAGATCCTGGTTGCCACCGACATCGCCGCACGCGGCATCGATGTGGCGGACGTCAGCCACGTCATCAACGCCGAACTGCCGGACGAACCCGAGGCCTACGTGCACCGCATCGGCCGCACCGCCCGCGCCGGCAAGATCGGCATCTCGATCACGCTGTGCTCGCCTGACGAGCGCGACAAGCTCAAGGCGGTCGAGAAGCTGATCAAGCGCGCCATCCCGGTGATGGTGATCGAAGGCCTCGACCTGACCAAGGCCGCAGCCGGCGGCCAGCGCATCTCCGACGAGCGCGAGGAACGCGGCGGTCGCCGTGGCCGCAGCGCCGGCGGACGCCGCGAGGACTCGGGCCGTGTCGGTCGCCGTGGCGAGGAGCGCGGTGCTCCCGCGCCCCGCGCCGATGCGGCTCCCCGCGCGCAGGCCCCCCGCTCCCAGGCTCCGCGCCGCGATGATCGTGGCCCGCGCGCCGATGCAGTCCGCGCGCCCCGCCGGGATGACCATGTGGAGGATCGGGTCAGCAGCTATGATGCTCCCTGGAGCAACCAGCCCGCTGCTGCCGCCCCGCAGGATCGCCCTGCACGGCAGGACCGCCCCCGCAATGATCGTCCGCGCGATGATCGTCCACGGAACGAAGCCCCGCGCAGGGATGACCGGCGTGACGAACGGCCCCGTTCTGCCCAGCCGGTTCGTCCCGGCGATGCCTCAGGCTTCCGTGACGAGCCCCGTGCCCCGCGCGGTGAGCGTCCCGATTTCCTGCCGCGCTTCCTCGACAAGGGCGCCGATGGCGCGCCGAGGGCGGCACGCCCGCAGGGCAGCCGTCCGCCCCGCTCCGGTGGCGGTGGTCGCCGCTTCGGCTGACTTAGCCTGCAGCACGCGCTTTCTGACGCAGGCGCGACAGATGCTTGAAGAACCTGCTGCGCCGTTCGCGGCGCAGCAACCAGACGAGGCTTGCGATTTTCTCGCGGAACGGCGCAACCATGGCGCGTGCCCATGAGAGGCCGCGCAAGACAAGCGCATGGCCCTGTGCAAACCAGGCCATGCTCAAGAGCTTGTCGCGGGTCAGGTCGAACAGCCAGGCGAGCAGCCCAAGTCCGACGACCTTCGCGACCGCAAAAACGGCAATCCCTGCAATGATATGGCCTTGCGCAAACAGCCAGAGCGCTGCGATCTTGAGAGGTTCGAGCACCAGAAGCGGTGGCACGAACAGCGCCAGCGCAGCCCATGGTGGTATTGTTGCGATGATTTTCTCCAGCCAGAGCCGCAATGGCCTGATGGGCAACAGCGCGACAAGCCGGTGAACGATCGGACCAAGGCGATCCCACAGCCAAGCTTCCAGCACAAAGATCGCTGCTATCGTGAACCAGAAAGCGCGAGAGAGCGCACGCATGGGAGACGTTCCACTTCGCAGGAAGCGTTATGTCGCTGCTGTTTGTGGCGGCGCTGCGGCGGATGTCAGCCCAGAATGCCTTCCCCCTTGGCCCAGTTCTGTGTCTTGACCAGCGCCCGCTCGTAGCGGTCGAACAGTTCGTCGATCTCCGCTTCCGTGATGATCAGCGGTGGGCAGAAGGCCACCCGGTCTCCGGCCAGCGGACGCACGATCAGCCCTTCCTCCTGTGCGAAGGTGCAGGACTTGGCGGCGACCGCCTTCTTGGCCTCGAACTGCTCCTTGGTGGCCTTGTTCCGGACGAACTCGATCCCGCCGATCAGCCCCAGCCCGCGCGCTTCGCCAATCAGCGGGTGCTCGCCAAGCGCGGTGAGGCGCGCAAGGAAACGCGGGCTGACCTTGCGCACATGCTCGATGATCTTGTCGCGGTGGTAGATTTCCAGCGTCTTGAGAGCCACTGCGCAGCCGACCGGGTGTCCCGAATAGGTGTTGCCATGGCCAAAGGTGCCGATCTTGCGGCTCTGGTCGACAAGGATGTCGTTGATGTGCTCAGGGATGAAGATGGCGCTGAGCGGGAAATAGGCCGAGGTCAGCGCCTTGGCGCAGGACAGCGTGTCGGGCTTGTAGCCCACGGCCGTCGAGCCGAACCACTCCCCGGTGCGGCCGAAGCCGGTGATCACCTCGTCCGCGATCATCAGCACATCGTAGCGGGTCAGCACCGCCTGGATCGCCTCGAAATACCCGGCAGGCGGTGTCACCGCGCCACCCGCGCCCATCACAGGCTCGGCGATGAAGGCGGCCACGGTCTCCGGGCCCTCGCGCAGGATCATGTCCTCCAGTTCCGCCGCCATCCGGGCGGAGAAGGCCAGTTCACTCTCGCCCGCAAGGCCGTAGCGATAGTGGTGCGGGCACGAGGTGTGCAGGATGCCCTGGATCGGCAGGTCAAAATCGACATGGTTGTAGGGCAGGCCGGTCAGCGAGGCGGAGGCCACGGTCACGCCGTGATAGCCTTTCAGCCGCGCGATGAACTTCTTCTTCTTCGGCCGCCCCAGCGCATTGTTCATGTACCAGACCAGCTTGATCTGGGTGTCGTTCGCATCCGAGCCCGATGAGCCGTAGTAGATCTTCGAGACCGGAATCGGCGAGATTTCCTTCAGCTTCTCGGCCAGTTCGATGGCCGGATCGTGGCTGCGGCCCGAGAACAGGTGCGTGAACGGCAGCTTGGACATCTGCTCGCGCGCCGCTTCCACCAACTCGGCGTTGGAATAGCCAAGCGATGTGCACCACAGCCCGGCCATGCCCTCGATGTAGTCCTTGCCGTTGATGTCCTGCACGAACACGCCCTGGCCGCGTTCGAGCACCAGCGGGCCGGTTTCGCGGTGCGTGGCGAGATTGGTGTAGGGATGCACCAGTGTTTCGATGTCCCGGACCTGCGCATTGGTAAGCATGCTGTGTTTCCCCTTGTTCCTTCCATTGTGGGGTGCAAGCAGGGCGCAGCACAACCCCGACAAATGCGGACCTGCCTGCACGTAATGCGCGGCGGTGACGTGTCACGGGCATGCCAGCCATGACAATTGTGGATGGGCCATGTCCACAAACCGCTCCCAACGGCCCCGTGCTGTGCTCTAGGATGGAGCAACCACCGCATGCCAGACCCCAAGAAGGATCGCCATGGCCACCGACATGACCCTGATCAACCGCTCTGCCGTCGACCTTGTCGAGCTTCTGAAGATCGGTGCCGTTTCTCCGCATGATCTGCTGAAGGCGCTGGAGGCGCGGATTGCCGAGGTCGACGGAGCGGTCAACGCCCTGCCGACGCTGGCCTTCGAGCGGGCCCGTGCCGCAGCAGACGCGTTGCTGGCCCTGCCGGTGCCGGAACGCGGCGCGCTCTGCGGCCTGCCCGTCGCGATCAAGGACCTGACCGAGGTGGCCGGCGTGCGCACCACCTATGGTTCGCCCATTTTCAAGGACTTCGTCCCCGAAAGTTCCGATCCGCTGGTCGAGCGCCTCGAAGCCGAGGGCGGCGTGGTCTACGCCAAGACCAACACGCCCGAATTCGGGGCAGGGGCCAACACCTTCAACGAGGTGTTCGGAGCCACCCGCAATCCCTGCGACACGCGCCTGTCGGCGGCGGGTTCTTCCGGCGGCTCTGCCGTGGCCCTCAAGACCGGGACGGCCTGGCTGGCCCATGGTTCGGACCTTGGCGGCTCATTGCGCAATCCGGCCAGCTTCAACGGCATTGTCGGCCTCCGGCCATCATGGGGCCGCGTCGCCACCGATCCGGGCCAGGAGATCACGGGCCGGCTCTCGGTCGAGGGGCCGATGGCGCGCACCGTCGAGGATGTGGCGCTGTTCCTCGATGTGCTGTGTGGCGAGGATGTGCGCGATCCGATGTCGCTGCCGAAGCCGGCGACGCCCTTCCTCACCCAGGCCCGCTCGGGCTGGCGGCCGGCGCGCGTGGCCTGGTCGGCGGACCTCGGCATCACCCCGGTCGATCCGGAAGTGGCCGAGATCACCCGCCGGGCGGCGCTGCGCTTTGGCGAACTCGGCGCCATCGTCGAGGAGGCCCACCCCGATGTCAGCGAGGCGCATGAGGCCTTCCAGGTGCTGCGCGCCCGCAGCTTCGCCATTTCCAAGAAGGAACTGCTCGACACCCGCGCCGATCTGCTCAAGCCCGAGGTGATCTGGAACATCGAGCAGGGCCTCAAGCTGACCTGCGCCGACATCCTGCGCGCCGAACACCAGCGCGCCGCCATGTATCGCCGGATGCTGAGCTTCTTCGGCACCTATGACCTGATCTGCACGCCGGCCACCATCGTGGCTGCCTATCCGGTCGAGAACCGCTATGTCGCCGAGTGCAACGGCGTGACCTTCGGCAACTATGTCGAATGGCTGGCGATCGCCTATGCCTTCACGCTGTGTGGCTGCCCGGCGATCTCACTCCCTGCCGGCTACACGCGTGACGGACGACCGATCGGCCTGCAGATCGTCGCCCGGCCGCGCGACGAGGGCCGGCTTCTTGCCGCAGCCATGGCGCTGGAGCAGGTTCTGGGTCTCAACACCGGGCTGGCTGTCGATCCGCAGGTCCGCCATCTCTGATGGCAAGCGGCCTCGCCGTCATGGCGAGCGCCGCGCAGCCATCCAGAATCCCGGCGAACGAGCGCCTGATGGCGGCAATGCCACGCCAGACGTCATCGCAGAGCTGTTGGAGACGATGCGGGATTGCTTCGCCGCGCTCGCAAAGACGGGCGCGCGGAGGCTGTCACCAGCCGATTGACCAGCCTCAGTGCCGCGTGCAGACCGAATAGGCGCCGGCTTTGATCTTGCCGGGCAGGGTTTCGGCAAACACCGCCGTTGCATCCTCGCCATAGGTGGAGACCAGATCGCGGAAGGCGGCGAACAGCGCCGCATGCGCAAGGCTGTCACTGTCCAGACCCTCATGACGCCCGGTGGCAAAGGCCTCGTCCACATAGGTCACGGCAATGCGCCTCAGATCGGCTGCATCATCGTCGGCCCGGACAGGCTCGGGCTTGTCATTGGTCACATTCGACATGGCGTGCATTTCACTCAACGCCGCGAGTGTTAAGGGCTTGGCCGGAGCCGCGCCAGTGAACCCTTTAAGGAAGGTTAACGCGACCGGATAAACTGTGGACAATGCCTGTTCCGGCAGGGTCGCCCTGGCTCATCCGCCGAAACGGCCGGCGAGGATGCGCGAGAGCCGTTCGCCATCCGCCGACAGCCTGACCGTGGCTTCCTCGGCCGCCGCCGTGCAGGTCCGGTAGGTCAGGGCAAAGCCCCTGAAGCCCCGGTTGTAGGCGCCGGCCAGCCGCTCCCTGCGGCCCGGGGTCGTGCCTTCCGCATCGAGCAGTTCGGTCATCCGAACGCGCCAGGCCTGTGCCTCCGCCCCTCCGCAAAGCTGCCTCAGGAAGGCCAGAGAGCCGATCACCTCCGCCAGCCTGAGCATATCCGGCTCATAGGCGGTGGGCGCCGGTTCGGCAGGGGCCGCCGGCACTTCGGGGCTGCGCGGCTGCGGGCGGCCCGTGCCCTGCTGGGCCAGCGCCGTGGCAGGCAGGACCAGCGCCAGCACGACGGCGATGATCGCTCCGGCAATGGACCGCCGCCGCTGCGGCCGACTCATGCCCGCCGCTCCCAGATCGCATGGGCGGCGCGCAGCACCTCGCCAAGCTGCCGCGTGGTGGCGAGTCCCCCGAGGTTGAACGGATCGGCCCACATCACCGCGCCGGCTTCCGGCCCGGTGCGCGGCTCGCCGCCAATCCAGTCCGCCACGAAGGAGGCGACCACGAAGTGATGGCTGACGGCGGCATCGGCATTGCGGTGGATGATCTCGACATGCCGGTTGAAGCCAACGATGCGGGCGCTGACGCCGACCTCCTCGCCCAGTTCGCGCAGGGCGGCCTCCTCCAGCGTCTCGCCGGCCTCGACCTTGCCGCCCGGCAGGGACCAGACATCCGACGCGGGCGGACTGGTGCGTGTGGCGAGCACCACACGCCCGTCGGGCCTGAACACGGCCACCGAGGCCGCCAGCACCGGGCGCGCCGCCGCCTTGGCCGAAGCCGGGAATTGCAGCAGGCGCAAACCGTCAGCCATGCCGCATGCCCGCCATCAGACGTGCTGGCCGCCGTTGATGTGCAATTCGGCCCCGGTCACATAGGACGAGGCGCTGGTGCACAGGAAGTAGATCGCCTTGGCGACCTCGTCGGTGGTGCCCAGCCGGCGCAGCGGCAGCTTTTCCACGATCTTGTCCGTGCCCGGCGACAGGATCGAGGTGTCGATCTCGCCCGGCGAAATCGAGTTCCCCCGGATGCCGTGCGGGCCGAAATCCGAGGCCATCTCGCGAGTCAGCGAGGCAAGCGCAGCCTTGGACGTGGCATAGGCCGCCCCCGCGAACGGATGCACCTGTGTGCCGGCAATCGAGGTGACGTTGACGATGGCGCCGTCGCCGGCCTTCAGCTCATTGAACAGCCCGCGCGCCAGCATGATCGGCGCGAAGAAGTTGACCTGGAACACCCGGCTCCAGTCGTTGAACGAGGTGTCCGCCGCGCCCAGCCGCGAGCCGCCGGGGCCCTTCGGCGAGATGCCGGCATTGTTGACCAGCGCGTTGAGCTTGCCGCCCTCGACCTCGAGCCGCCGGCGGATCTCGCCGATGCCGCGCTCGGTGTCGACCGGATCGGCCAGATCGATCTGGACATGGTCATCGGCGCCCGATGGCCAAGGGCACTTGTCGGAAAAGGCCTGCCGGGAGCAAGAAAGGATGCGCCAGCCGGCCATGGCAAACTGCATCACCGTGGCGTGGCCGATGCCGCGTGACGCGCCGGTGAGCAGCATCACCGGGCGGTTGCCCGGCTCGGTCTTGGGAAAGTTGAACTTCGGCATGGCCATGGCGGGTACCTGTCGCATGAGGCTGATTGCCACCTCCGTCTTGCCGCCGTTCCGGGATGGCGCGCGGCCTTGGTGTTGTGAAGTGCTTACGGATACAGACGCTGCCGTGTCCAGTCGCCAGTTGGCTCGGGACGGCGGAACACCAGCCGGTCATGCAGCCGGAAGGCCCCGTCCTTCCAGAACTCCAAATAGGTGGGCATGATCCTCAGGCCCGTCCAGTGTGGCGGACGCGGAACCTCGCCGATCGCATACTTTGCGGCATGCAGGGCTGCGGCCTTCTCCAGCGCGAAGCGGCTTTCGAGAGGCCGTGACTGCTGGCTTGCCCAGGCGCCAATGCGGCTGTCGCGCGGGCGGGACTGGAAGTAGGCATCGGCTTCGGCGTCGGACACCTGTTCGACCGGCCCGCGGACGCGAACCTGCCGGCGCAGCGACTTCCAGTGGAACAGGGCGGCTGCCTTGTGGTTGCCCAGGATTTCCCGGCCCTTCTGGCTTTCGAGGTTGGTGTAGAACACGAAACCGCGCTCGTCGAAGCCCTTCAGAAGCACCATCCGGACATTCGGCAAGCCATCTGCATCGACGCTGGCCAGCGCCATGCCGTTGGGATCGTTGACCTCGGCCGGCTCTGCTTCGGCCATCCAGGCCTGGAACAGCACAAAAGGCTCCGTTGCTTGCGTGAAGTCACCCGTCATTAACGCTTCCACTGTCTAATCAAGTCCGGTTGGTGTGTGCGAGTTGAGTGCTGACGTGTGGGGCCAGAACAATCCGATGGGGTATAGGGCTTTCGTGCCGGTTTGCACACGCCTCATGGTTCGATTGTCAGTGCTCGCTTCCGTCGGGCTGGCAAGCTCGGCGTGTTCGATCAGCCTGCCCATGTTCTCCCTTGTCGGCAAGTCCGACCCCGAGCCCGCCATTCTCACCACCGGCTCTGTCACGCCTGCAGCAGCGGCGCCCGGTGCCGCCGCTTCGGCCACCGCGCGCCTCGCTGGCGCGCCATCCGCTGCCAGCGCCCGCAAGCTTCAGTTGTCCGACCACCTCGGCCCCGAGGACATCCGCCGCGCCACCGGTGCCATGGCGCGGGCGCTCGATCCGCAGGGCAATGGCTCGCCCGTCAGCTGGGACAACACCGAAAGCCGGTCCAGCGGCCGCTTCACCCCTGTCGGTGGCCCGTTCCTGCGCGATGACGATGTCTGCCGCGCCTTCCTGTCGAGCATCACCACGGTGATGGACAAGCATGCGCTTCAGGGCACGGCGTGCCGGCCTTCGGGCGGCGAGTGGTCGATCCGTGAACTCAAGCCCTGGAAGCAGCCCGCCTGAACAGGCCTGCGCCGCTTGTTCCTTCCAGCGCAGGTTTCCCGTGCAAATTCCGTGCTTTCGGATGAATGCCGGTTGCGGACAACGCCGCGCCGCACCACCTTGTGACTCAGATCCTGCTCCGTTCCCGCGGAGACGATATCCCGGAGTGTCAACGCAGCCATGCGCGATCCTTACACAGTGCTTGGTGTACCGAAATCGGCCAGCGAAGCCGAGGTCAAGAAGGCGTTCCGCCGGCTGGCCAAGGAGCATCACCCGGACCGCAACGCCAATGACCCGAAAGCCAAGGAGCGCTTTTCGGAATTGAACGGCGCTTATGAGATCGTCGGCGATCCGAACAAGCGCGCCCAGTTCGACCGTGGCGAGATCGGGGCCGATGGCAAGCCGAAGTTCCAGGGTTTCGACGGCTTCTCGGGCGCGCGGCGCGGCGGCTTCGAGGGCGGCGATCCGTTCGGCGGCCGTGGTGGCTTCAATCCCTCCGACGTCTTTGGCGATCTGTTCGGCGATGCCATGCGGCGCGGCGGCAGCGCCGGCACCCGCGCCCACCCCAAGGGCCAGGATATCGAGGCGACACTGACCGTGACGCTGGCCGACATCGCCACCGGTGCCACCAAGCGGCTGAAGCTGCCCACCGGCCGCGAGGTCGAGGTCGGCGTGCCCCGCAGCGTCGTCGATGGCAAGGTCATCCGCCTCAAGGGCCTTGGCCATCCCAGCCCCTTTGCCGGTGAGCCCGGCGATGTGCTGCTCACCATGAAGGTGGCCGTCGATCCGCGCTTCACGGTTGAGGGCAAGGACCTGCGCACGCGGATCGCGGTTGCGCTGGAAGATGCCGTGCTGGGCGGGCCGGTCCGGGTGCCGACCCTGCAAGGCGAGGTCGAGATGCAGCTGCCGCCGATGACCAGTTCAGGCCGCGCCTTCCGCCTGCGCGGCAAAGGCCTGCCCGGTGATGCCAACCACCCTGACGGCGATCTGTTCGCCGTCACCGAGATCGTCCTGCCCGCCAGCGACGACGACCTCACCGCACTGATGAAGCGCCGCAAGGGCTAGCTGGATACGGCGGCAAGCAAGTCTTGCATCCCACCATGTCCGCACATCCAGTTTTCGCGATCACCGAATCGTGTCAGCCCTGCTACAGGCTTGAAGTTTGTCGCTTCCGCCTTCTGGCCGCTGGTTCGTGGACCTTGTGATCGGTTCGTGGCGCGGCTATGAGCACTTAAGCGGATGATTGTTTATATCTAAACCAATAGGCGGCGGGCAGATGAGTGTCGGAACAGGGCTTCTGAAGGGCAAGCGCGGGCTGGTCATGGGTGTGGCCAACAACCGCTCGATTGCCTGGGGCATCGCCAAGGCCTGCGCCGAACAGGGTGCCGAATTGGCCTTCACCTATCAGGGCGATGCCTTGAAGAAGCGTGTCGAGCCGCTGGCTGCCGAACTCAAGGCGATCGTGGTCGGCCATTGCGATGTCACCGACGAACCCAGCATCGACGCCGTCTTCGCCGAGGTGGAGCGCGTCTGGGGCAAGCTCGACTTCATCGTCCATTGCATCGCGTTTGCCGACAAGAACGAGCTGACCGGCCGCTATGTCGACACGTCCGCTGCCAATTTCAGCCAGTCCCTGCTGATCTCCTGCTATTCGTTCACGGCTGTCGCCCAGCGCGCCGAGAAGCTGATGCACGATGGCGGCTCGATGGTGACGCTGACCTATTACGGCTCCGAGAAGTGGATGCCACACTACAATGTCATGGGCGTGGCCAAGGCCGCGCTGGAAGCGTCCGTGCGCTATCTGGCCGCCGACCTCGGCCCGAAGAACATCCGCGTCAACGCGATTTCCGCAGGCCCGATCAAGACCCTCGCAGCCTCGGGCATTGGCGATTTCCGCTACATCCTGCGCTGGAACGAATACAACGCGCCGCTGCGCCGCACGGTCTCGATCGAGGAGGTCGGCGAGACCTGCGCCTATCTGGTCTCGGACTGGTCGCGCGGTGTCACCGGCGAGATCATGCATGTCGATGCGGGCTACCACATCGTCGGCATGAAGAACCCGGATGCGCCGGACATGAGCCTCGACAAGGCCGACTGAGCCAGCCGCGCGGCGGCCCTGCGCCGCCGATCCATCAGACGCGACGCGTCAGGGGCCGCCGAGCATGACTGTCACCACTGCCGGCCCATCTCCAGGCATCCGGCCCGCTCCCGGCCAGACGCTGTATCTGATCCGCCATGGCGAGACCGACTGGAACGCCGAAGGCAGGCTCCAGGGCGGCCGCGACATCCCGCTGAACGACTGTGGCCGGGCGCAGGCCCGCGAGGCGGGGCAGAAGCTCGCCGCACTGGTTCCGGCAGCAGCCGGTCTCGACTACCTTTGCTCGCCCATGGGCCGGGCCCGCGAGACGATGGAACTGCTCCGCGAGACGCTCGGCCTGCCCCGAGAGGCCTATGCCGTGGACCAGCGGCTGAGCGAGATCACCTTTGGCTCCTGGGAAGGCCAGACCTGGCGCGAGGTGCGCAAGCTCAATCCGGCCCGCGCCAGCGCCCGCGAACGGCACAAATGGGCCTACGTGCCGCCCGGCGGCGAAAGCTACGGCATGCTCCGCGAACGCATCCTGCCCGTCTTCGCCGGATTGACACGCGACACGGTCGTCGTCAGCCATGGCGGGGTGATGCGCGCTGCCCTCAACGGCTATGGCTTCGAGGAGGCCTCGCGGGCCGCAAGCCTCGACATCTGGCAGGGCCGGATCATCGTCCTGACACTGGATGGATATCGCTGGAATTGACCGATACGCCGCGCTTTGTCGCGCCAAACCACATCTGAAACGATACAAATCTGCGACGACCGGTCGCGGCGTTAAGTCTGATCCGTTTTCAGGCTGTCATGTTCAGCGAAGGTTCAGTAGATATCCTGTTAGGGATATTTCGATGTGCTGGGCGGGCTTTCCTTCAGGGCACCGAGGCGGGCCGGGACGCTGGCTCGTGAGGCATGAAGACAACAGGAAAGGGGCTGTCGCTGCTGCTTGCGGACCTCAGGGCCGTGCGCGCATTGTCAGTTCTTGGGTGCCATGAACGAACTTGTCAAAGTGTCGCCTGCCCAGGCCTTGAGCATGCCGTCCGCTCCGGTGTCGCGCCCCGCGATCCTGCGCGGTGCCGACCGCCCCGATCTGCTGCGTGACGAGGTTCTCGCCGAGATCTTCGCCGAAAGTGCCTTCCGACAGCCCGGCCATGTCGCCATGCGCGATGGCGAGCGTTCGCTGAGCTATGGCGCGGTCTGGCAAAGCGCGAGCGCCATCGCCGCAGGTCTGGCCAGCCACGGCATCGGTCCTGGTTCGGTCGTCGGCCTGTGGATGCCGCGCGGGCTCGACCTGCTGGTCAGCCAGATCGCCATCACCCTGACCGGGGCAGCCTGGCTGCCCTTCGATGCCGACGCGCCGGTGGAGCGGATCGCGGTCTGCCTCGGCGATTGCGCGGCCTCGGGCCTGATCACCGCCGCCTCCAACGCCGCAAAAGCCGCCGATGCGGGCGTCGCTGTCTGGTCACCCGAGGCACTGGCCGCGGCCGGCGCTGCTGGGGGCAAGGGTGCCGACATGCCGCCGCGCCCGGCGGGTCTGACGCCCGACCACCCGGCCTACATGATCTACACCTCCGGTTCGACCGGCAAGCCGAAGGGCATTGTCGTCAGCCACCGCAACATCTGCCATTTCCTGCGCTCGGTGCAGGAAGTCTATGGCATCCGCCCCGATGACGTGATGTTCCAGGGCGCATCCGTCGCTTTCGACCTGTCGATGGAAGAAATCTGGGTGCCGTATCTCGCCGGTGCCTCGCTTTATGTGGCGACCGCGCAGGTGCTCGGCGACATCGAGAACCTGCCCGATGTGCTGGAAGCTGCCGGCGTCACGGTCATCGACACGGTGCCGACTCTGCTTGGTGTGCTCCAGCGCGACATTCCCAGCCTGCGCATCATCATCCTGGGCGGCGAGGCCCTGCCACCGGCCATCGTGCAGAAATGGGCCCGACCGGATCGTCGCCTGTTCAACACCTATGGTCCGACCGAAGCCACCGTGGTTGCCACGCTGGCGGAGCTGAAAGCCGGTGAGCCGGTGACCATCGGCGGTCCGATCCCGAACTACACCTGCTATGTCGTCAACGAGGCCGGTTCGCTCTGCCAGCCGGGCGAGCCAGGCGAATTGTGGATCGGTGGCCCCGGCGTCGCGGTCGGGTATCTCGCCCGTCCCGACCTCACCGCCGAGAAATTCGTGGCCAACCCCTTTGCCGCCGGCGAGGCGGGCCAAAGCGATGCGCGGCTCTATCGCTCGGGCGATGCCGTCAGCCTCGATGCCGAAGGCAACATCGCCTTCCATGGCCGCATCGATGACCAGATCAAGATCCGCGGCTTCCGCGTCGAACTGGGCGAGATCGAGTCTTGCCTTGCCGACGAGCCAGGCATTGCCCAGGCCGCCGTGGTGATGCGTCAGGATGACGGCATCGACAAGCTGGTCGCCTTCCTCGTCCCGGACGCCGGCCACAGTATCGACCGGGCAGCCCTGCGCACGGCGCTGCGCGCCAAGCTGCCGCCCTACATGATCCCCGGACATTGGGAGCAGGTCGAGGCGCTGCCCCGCATGGCGGCGTCCGGCAAGATCGACCGCAAGGTGCTGAAGGCCGCGACGTTGACCGTCACGCCGGCCTCCACCGTGCAGGCCCAGCCCGAAACCCCGACCGAAGCGGTGCTGCTCGAAGCGGCCAAGCCGCTGTTCAAGGGCCAGGCCATTGCCTTCGATGTCGATTTCTTCACCGAGATGGGCGGCCATTCACTGATTGCCGCGCAGTTCATCTCCGCCGTGCGCCAGTCGCCTGACCACGCCATGATCACCTTGCAGGATGTCTACAACCTGCGCACCCTGCGCTCGATGGGCGCTGCCCTCGACGAGCGCATCGCCGCGACGGGAGGCGGCGGGCCGCGCGATCTGTCTTTCGAGCCACCGCCGCTCATGCGCCGCTTCTGGTGCGGCGTCGCGCAGGCTGCGGCCATGCCGTTCATTCTCGGGCTGGTCACGGTCCAGTGGCTTGGGCTGTTCCTGTCCTCTGTCTTCCTGATCAAGGGCGACGCCGGCTTCTTCTACGAGATGGCTGTGCTCTGCTCGATCTTCGTCGTCCTCAATCTGGGGGCGAAGGTGATCATCATCGCCCTGAAATGGCTCATCATCGGGCGCACCCGGCCGGGCCGTTATCCGCTGTGGGGCAGCTATTATTTCCGCGTCTGGTTCGTGGCGCGCCTGATCCAGGCGACCACGCCGAAGTTCCTGCAGATGTCGCCCCTGATGCGGATCTGGATCAGGCTGCTCGGCGGCAAGGTCGGCAAGGAAGCCGTCATCGCCGAGTTCGAGGCAGGCGCTTGGGATCTGATCGACATCGGCGAGCGGGCATCGACCGGCTCGAAGATGAAGCTGGCCAATGTCGAATACACCGCCAACGAGATGGTCATCGCCCCGGTGGTGATCGGGGCCCATGCCCACATTGGCAACGCCTGCGTGATCTCGGGTGGCTCGACCGTCTCGGAAGGTGCGGAGCTGCGCGATCTGACCTGCGTGCTGCCCGGCCAGATCGTGCCGGCCTGGGAGGTCTGGGATGGCTCGCCGCCGCGCAAGGTCGGCATGGTCGACCGCGCCAGCCTGCCGGTCCACCCGGAGGCCTCGCGGCCGAAGCGCGCGCTGCTCGGCGTCGGCTATTTCGCGGTCTACACGCTGATGCTGATGATCGGCCTGGTGCCGATCTTCCCGGCCTTCTACGTGCTCTACAACCTTGACTATCTGATCGGCGGCGAACTCGATTACACCATCGCGTGGTCGCAACTGATCTTCTTCACCTGGCCGACGGCCATCATCCTGATCCTGGCGTCGATGGCCATCGTGGTCGCGCTGCGCTGGCTGATCTTCCCGACGCGGATCAAGCCCGGCAGCTACTCGATCTACTCGCTGTTCTACTTCCGCAAGTGGTCGATGGCGCTGGCGACAGAGGTCCTGCTGGAGACGCTGAACTCGCTCTTTGCCACGATCTACATGCGCTACTGGTACCTGATGATGGGCACCAAGATCGGCAAGGGCTCGGAACTCTCCACCAACCTGGCCGGGCGCTACGATCTCGTCGAGATCGGCAAGGGCAACTTCATCGGCGACGAGGCCATTTTCGGCGACGAGGATGTCCGCTCCGGTTACATGCGGCTCGACACCGTCAAGACCGGCGACCGCGTGTTCTTCGGCAATGCCGCCAACATCGCGGCAGGATCGGTTATCGAGGACGGCGCGCTGATCGGCGTGAAATCCAAGCTGCCCGACAGCCTGCGCGTCGGCAAGGACGAGACCTGGTTTGGCTCGCCGGCCATCAAGTTCCCGACGCGCCAGAAGGTGGCGCTCGGGGCCGCCGAAACCTACGAGCCGCCCCGGCGCATGTTCGCCCTGCGCGCCGTGTTCGAGGCGTTTCACACCTCGCTGCCGACAGCCGTGTTCCTGATGGTCGCCTACATGACCGCCGACACGCTGGAAGGTTACATCATTGCCGGGCAATACACGATTGCCGTGCTGATCGTTCTGGCGGCAGGCGTCTTCAACGCTCTTGCGATGATCCTGATGTCGGTCGCGATCAAGTGGCTGATGATCGGCGTCTACAAGCCGGTGATGAAGCCGATGTGGTCTTGGTGGGCGATGCGCACCGAAGCCGTGGCCGTGATCTATGGCGGCCTCGCCGGCAAGGTCGGGCTGGAATACATGCGCGGCACTCCCTTCCTGCCGTGGATGCTGCGCCTTTACGGCACCAAGATTGGCAAGGGCGTGCTGATGGACTGGACCGACATCACCGAGTTCGACTGCACCGTGCTCGGTGACTATTCGGTCCTCAATGCCCATTCCTGTCCGCAGACCCATCTTTACGAGGATCGCGTCATGAAGGTGGGCACCATCGAGATCGGCAAGGGCGTGACGATCTCGTCCGGCAGCATCATCCTCTACGACACCAAGATCGGCGATTACGCCCGCATCGAACCGCTGACACTGGTCATGAAGGGTGAGCAGATCCCCGCCCACACCATGTGGCAGGGCGCGCCAGCGGTGCCCTACATCGTCCATGGCAAGGCGGCTGTCGGGCACTGAAACGACCCGTCAGGTCGCAAAACAGCGCAGTCATCCCGGCGCGGAGGCCGGGCTGACATCTGGCAGCATGACGGCAGGTGGACCCGATTCCGGGCTTTCGCACCCCAGATTTGACGGCAGCCCGCGCCGCGTCCTAAACGGACGGCATGTCGCATAACAGCTTCGGCCACCTGTTCCGTTTCACCACCTTCGGCGAAAGCCATGGCCCGGCCATCGGCTGCGTCGTCGATGGCTGCCCGCCGCTGATCGCGCTAACGGAAGCCGACATCCAGCGCGATCTCGACCGCCGCCGGCCCGGCCAGAGCAAGTATACCACCCAGCGCCAGGAAGCCGACCAGGTGAAGATCCTGTCAGGTGTCTTCACCGACGAGCGCACCGGCCTTCAGGTCACGACCGGAACCTCCATCGGCCTGCTGATCGAGAACACCGACCAGCGCTCGAAGGACTACGGCGAGATCAAGGACAGCTACCGGCCCGGCCATGCCGATTTCACTTACGACATGAAATACGGCATCCGCGACTATCGCGGCGGCGGGCGCTCATCGGCCCGTGAGACGGCGATGCGGGTTGCGGCAGGCGCTATTGCCCGCAAGGTCGTGCCCGGCCTGACCGTGCGCGGCGCGCTGGTGCAGATTGGCCCGCACAAGATCAATCGCGCCAACTGGGATTGGTCACAGGTCGATCAGAACCCGTTCTTCTGCCCCGATGCCGAAGCGGCTGTGCTTTGGGCCGACTATCTCGATGGCATCCGCAAGGCCGGCTCCTCCATCGGCGCGGTGATCGAGATCGTGGCGGAGGGCGTTCCTCCCGGTCTCGGTGCGCCGATCTACGGCAAGCTCGATGCCGACCTTGCCAGCGCCATGATGAGCATCAACGCAGTCAAGGGCGTCGAGATCGGGGACGGTTTCGCAGCCGCCATGCTGTCGGGCGAGGAGAACGCCGACGAAATGCGCAGCGGCAATGATGGCGCGCCGACGTTCCTGAGCAACCACGCCGGCGGTGTCCTCGGCGGCATCTCGACCGGCCAGCCGCTGGTCTGCCGCTTTGCCGTCAAGCCGACCTCCTCGATCCTCAGCCAGCGCGCCTCCGTGACCCGCTTCGGCACCGAGACGGACCTGCGCACCAAGGGCCGCCACGACCCCTGCGTCGGCATCCGCGCCGTGCCGGTCGGCGAGGCCATGATGGCGATCGTGCTGGCCGACCACTACCTGCGCCAGCGCGGGCAGGTGGGCGAGACGGCGAAGTGGCCGTTCGGGGCCTCTTGAGACCGCATATTCAGTATTACTAAATTTGTCGCCATTGTTCATTGAAGGCGAATGGCAGGTCTGCTAAGGCTCATGCCATGAAACTCCAGACATGGCTCAAGCGCGAAGGGGTTTCCCGCGCTGATTTCGCGAAGCGGGTGGAGATGTCCCCCGCCAGCATCACGGCCCTGTGCAACGACGACACGGCCTGGCTGTCGCGCGACAGCGCGGAGCGCATCGCCAGAGCCACCGGCGGGGCCGTCAGCCCCAATGATTTCCTGCAATTCCGTTTCCCGAAGGAGGCCGAGGTGCCCCACACCGTTTCAGATGCCATCGAGGCCTTCGCGCGCGGCGAGATCGTCGTTGTCACCGATGATGATGACCGCGAGAACGAGGGCGACCTGATCGTCGCCGCCTCGCTGTGCACGCCCGAGAAGATGGCTTTCATCATCCGCCATTGCTGCGGCATCGTCTGCACGCCGCTGCCGCTCGACGAGGCCAAGCGGCTGAGGCTCGATCCCATGGTGTCGAGCAATGATTCGGCCCACACCACCGCCTTCACCGTGACCATCGATTACAAGCACGGCACCACCACCGGCATCTCGGCCGATGACCGCACGGCCACCGTGCGCGGGCTCGCCAACCCCAATGCCGGCGCTGCCGACTTCTCGCGGCCAGGCCACATCTTCCCGCTGATCGCGCGCGAGGGCGGGGTGCTGATGCGCTCGGGCCACACCGAGGCCGCCGTGGACCTGTGCAAGCTCGCCGGGCTGCCGCCCGTGGGCGTGATCTGCGAACTGGTCAACGATGATGGCACGGTGATGAAGGGCCCGCAGATCACGGCCTTCTCAGCACGCCATGGCCTGAAGCAGATCACCGTCGCCGATCTGATCGCCTGGCGGCAGGCCCGCGAAAAACTGGTCGAACGTGTCGCCACCTTCCCGGTCAAGACCGAGTTCGGCGAGTTGACCGGCCATGCCTATGTCACACCGTTCGACAGCGTGCAGCACTTCGCCTTCGTGCTTGGCAAGCTGGGCGATGGCCGCGACGTGCCGGCCCGCCTGCACCGGGCCGATGTGGTCGGCGACATCTTCGGCGGCGCCAAGAGCATCAGCGCCGCCCTGTCGCGCTTTGCCCGCGACGGCAAGGGCGTGCTGGTCTACCTGCGCGATGGCTCTGCCGGCGTGCCGGCCATGCGCACGCCCGATGAAGGCCTCCAGTCCGAGCACAAGCGCACCCAGGCATGGCGCGAGGTCGGCCTTGGGGCGCAGATCCTGAAGGATCTCGGCGTCGTCTCGATCCGCAACCTCTCGTCGAGCAGCCGCGCTTTTGTCGGCCTCTCGGGCTTCGGCATCGAGATCACGGCCACGGAGCCGCTGGAGACCTGAAACACGGCTGCATGCTCCAAAGGTGTCTTCCCCGGCGGCCCGCAGGACCGGGAAGGGGATCCAGAGACACCGCCGGCTTCAGATGGACCCCCTTGCCGCACCGAAGGCGCGCCGGGGATGCCACCCACGCAGTTGCTGGCCTTCAAGCGATGGCAGTGGCCTCAGCCGCGCAGGCTGGCCCCGAAGCGCTTGCCCATTTCGGCCACGACCTTGCCGGCCACCGCCTCGATCTCGGCGTCGGTGAGGGTCTTTTCGGTCGGCTGCAAGGTCACGGCGAGCGCGACCGATTTCTTGCCGGCCTCGATCTTGTCGCCCTCGTAGATGTCGAACACGGCCACGTCGGCGATCAGCGCCCGGTCTGCCTGCGCCGCCAGCCTCGCCATCTCGCCGGCTGCAACGCCAGCATCGACCACGAAAGCCAGATCGCGTGTCACCGGCTGGAACTCGGCCAGCTTCAGCTTCGGCTTCATCTTCGTCGGCTTGGCCTTGGGCAGCGGCAGCCCGTCGAGATGCAGCTCGAACGCCACCAGCGGGCCCTTCACGTCGAGCAGTTTCAGCGTGCGCGGATGGATCTCGCCGAAAGCGCCGATGACGCCCTTCGGCCCGAACTGCAAGGTCGCCGAGCGGCCCGGATGCATCCAGTCCGGCCCGCCGGGCACGATCTGGAGCCCGCCCGTGGCGATGCCGAGGCTGGACAGCAGCGCCAGCGCGTCCTCCTTGGCATCGAGCGCATCGATCTCCCGCGCCGCGCCGTCCCAGTGCCGCCCCGTGCCCGAGGCGCGCGCCGCGCCGCGCCGCAAGGCTGCGGCTGCCATGCGCTGGTCATCCTCGCCATCGCCGAGAAAGACCTGCCCAACCTCGAACAGCGCGACATCGCCAAAACCGCGATCCGCGTTGCGCTGGGCGGCCTTGATCAGGCCGGGCAGCAGCGAAGGCCGCATGTCCGAGAGGTCGGCGGCAATCGGGTTGGCCAGCCTGAGCGCAGCCTTGCCGCCGCCGAAATGCGTGGCCTCGTCATGGGCGATGAACGACCAGGTGACAGCTTCGACCAGCCCGCGTGTGGCCAGCGTGCGCTTGGCCAGGCGGGTGCGCTTCTGCAGCACGGTCAGCACCGGCTTGGGCACCTCGTCAACCAGCCGCGGGAACGGAATGGCCGCCACGCGGTCGAGCCCGGCAATGCGCACGATCTCCTCGACCAGATCGGCCTTGCCCTCGATGTCGCCGCGCCAGCTTGGCGGCGAAACCCTGACATTGTCGCCCGAGCCGGAGACATGGAAACCCAGCTCCACCAGCGCCAGCTTCATTTCCGGCACCGGCAGCACGAGCCCGGTCAGGCGCTGGACCTCGCTCCACGGGAAATCGATGAAGCGGCTGGTGTCGGGCGTCTCGCCGGCCAGCACGAACTGCGTCGGCTCGCCGCCGCACAATTCGATGATCATCTGCGTGGCCAGATCGAGGCCGGGCAGGCAGAAATCCGGGTCCACGCCGCGCTCGAAGCGATAGCGCGCATCCGAGTTGATGCCGAGCGCCCGGCCCGTGCGCGCCACGGTGAGCGGATCCCACAGCGCGCTTTCGACGAGCACATTGACGGTGTTCTCGTCGCAGCCGGATGACTGGCCGCCCATCACACCCGCGAGGGATTCAACGCCATTGTCGTCGGCGATGACCACATGATCGTCCGCAAGCTGGTAGGTCTTGCCATCCAGCGCCACGATGCTCTCGCCGGCCCTTGCGCGCCTGACCACGAGGTTGCCGTGCACCTTGTCGGCATCGAACACATGCAGCGGCCGGTTGACGGCGAAGGTCAGGAAATTGGTGACATCGACCAGCGCGTTGATCGGCCTAAGCCCGATGGCCTTGAGCCGCGCCTGCACCCATTCCGGTGAAGGCCCGTTGCGGACGCCGCGGATCAGCCTCAGCCCGAAGGCCGGGCACAGGTGCCGGTCATGCGCGTCGAAGGCAAGGCTCACCGACACGGGGCAGGGCTCGGTGCTCTTCACCGGCTTGATGTTGATGTCCTTGAAGGTGCCGAGCCCGGCCGCCGCAAGGTCACGCGCGATGCCATGGACGCCCAGCGCATCGGCCCGGTTCGGCGTCACCGCGATCTCGATCACCGGATCGTCCAGCCCCGCCCAGGCGGCATAGGCCATGCCGACAGGCGCATCGTCCGGCAGGTCGATGATGCCGTCATGGTCGTTCGACAGCTCAAGTTCGGCAGAAGAGCACAGCATGCCGTTCGATTCGACGCCGCGGATCACGCCCTTGCCAAGGGTGATGTCCTTGCCCGGAATGTAGGTGCCCGGTGGCGAGAACACGCTTCTCATGCCGGTGCGGGCATTGGGCGCGCCGCAGACCACCTGCACAGGCTCGCCCGCGCCGGTATCGACCATGCACACCCTGAGCCGGTCGGCATTCGGATGCTGCTTGGCTTCGATGACGCGCGCAATGGTGAAGGCCGCCAGCGCTATCGCCTTGTCCTCGACCGCCTCGACCTCGAGGCCGATCTTGTTCAGCGCCGCACAGACCTCGGTCACCGACGCGGTGGTGTCGAGATGGTTCTTCAGCCAGGAGAGGGTGAACTTCATGGTGGGCTTCGTCTTTCAGCAACAAAACGTCATGGTCGGGCTTGACCCGACCATCCACGTCCTTGAGCGCGCACATGCCAAGACGTGGATGGTCGGGTCAAGCCCGACCATGACGATGCCATGTCATTTCCGGACGTGCTGTGCGTTGTTTTCAATGGCATGATCTCTTCAATCAGCCCGGCTTGAAACGCAGGCCCCGCCAGCGCCCGCCCCATACAGAGCCACTGCCTCCGGCCTGATGCCGCTGATCGTGTGGTGCGGATGCTCCGGCCCCACGAAGATCTCCGGCATGATGCTGAACGGCACGATGCCGCCGCGGAAAGCCTTGCCGTACTTGCCGAGATCATCGACAGCCGGCTCGCCTTCGACATAGCCCACCAGTTCGCCATAGCCGCCGGTCATCGGCGCCGCATCGGCTCGCTCGTCCGTCTCGAACGCCAGATGCAGGAACGTGGCGATGCCGAACACCCCGAAGCAGCGCCCAGCGCCGCCCCGCCAGGCGATGGCTGCAAGCACCACATCTTCTCCAACATCAAGATCGGCGAAAGCAGGCCAGGCCAGCGCCTCCTCCATCACTGGGCGGCTGACCCAGAGCATCTTTTCCTTGAAGGGCATGATCGGCCCCGCCGGATCAATGAAGGGCGCGTATTCCAGCTTGCGGGCCGGTCCAAGCTTGATCGAGAAGGCACGGTCGCCGCAATCGAGGAAGTCACGCGCGGCATGCCTGAGGTTGGCGTCGATGTCCGGCGCGGCGCGGTAGACGCTGTCATCGTCCATGGTGATGGCCAGACGATAATCGACGCCGGCATGCAGGATCGCAGCCGCCGTTGCGAAGACATCGCCGATGCGGGTGTGTGGCGCGGTTGCCTCGGCTATGATCAAGCGTCCCGATGCCAGGGACGCCGCAAAGCGTTGCCTCAGGCTATCGAGAAACGAAGGGCGGTAGGCCTGGGCATAGACAAAGGTGCAGACGCTGAGGCCGCCCGCCTCCAGTGCCGGCGCGAAGCCCTTGTCGATGTCGTCCAGCAACTGCGTCAGCAGGTCCTCGCGGCCCCGGCTGCAAACGAAGATCGCGATGTCGCGCCTCAACCCGACAGCCCGCCAGCCAGCGTCGGGAAGTCCAGCGGCCGGAAGCCGTAGTGCTGAAGCCAGCGCACATCGGCCTCGAAGAACGGGCGCAGGTCCGGCATGCCGTATTTCAGCATGGCGATACGGTCGATGCCCATGCCCCAGGCAAAGCCCTGATACACGTCCGGATCGATGCCGACGTTGCGCAGCACGTTGGGGTGGACCATGCCGCAGCCGAGGATTTCGAGCCAGTCCTCGCCTTCGCCGAAGCGGATTTCGCCGCCCTTGCGCGAGCACTGGATATCGACCTCCACCGAGGGCTCGGTGAACGGGAAGAAGGATGGCCGGAAGCGCATCTTCACGTCCGGAACCTCGAAGAAGCTCTTGCAGAACTCTTGCAGGATCCACTTCAGATGGCCGAGGTTCGAGCCCTTGTCGATGACGAGGCCCTCGACCTGATGGAACATCGGCGTGTGGGTCTGGTCGGAATCGCAGCGATAGGTTCGGCCCGGGCAGATCACGCGGATCGGCGGCTTGTTGGCCAGCATGGTGCGCACCTGCACCGGGCTGGTGTGGGTGCGCAGCAGCTTCCTCTTGCCGTCCTTGTCGGGCGCGAAGAAGAACGTGTCGTGCATCTCCCGCGCCGGGTGGCCTTCGGGGAAGTTCAGCTTGGTGAAGTTGAGATCGTCGGTCTCGACATCCGGGCCTTCGGCGATCGAGAAGCCCATGTCGCCGAAGATCGCGGTGATCTCGTCGATGACCTGGCTGATCGGGTGCAGCCGTCCGCGCGCCTCGGGGCTCTCACGCACCGGCAGCGACACGTCGATGCGCTCGGAGGCCAGCCGCGCATTGAGCGCCGCATCGGCCAGGCTCTCGCGCGCCGTGGCCAGCGCCGCCGTCACCCGGTCACGCAGGCCGTTGATCAGCGGGCCCTGTTCCTTGCGCTCGTCGGGCGTCATCGCGCCCAGCGTCTTGAGCAGGCCCGAGATGGTGCCCGCCTTGCCAAGCGCGGCGATGCGCACCGCCTCCAGCGCCGCCTCGTCAGGAGCGGCAGCAATCGCAGCCAGCGTGTCGCGTTCGAGTGTCGAAAGGTCTGTCATGGGCCGGATACTGGTTGTTTCATGGCGGTTGATAGCCGGAAGCTGGCGACGACGCCAGACACGCGAACGGCGGGCCTCGCGACCCGCCGTGTGAGCTTGGTGCCGGGGAGCGCGGGGCTCAGGCAGCGGCGGGCAGGTGAGCCTTGGCCTTCTCGACGATGGCGGCAAAGGAGGCCGGCTCGTTCATGGCGATGTCCGCCATGGCCTTGCGGTCCATTTCGATGCCGGCATTGTGCAGCGCGCCGATGAACTTGGAATAGGTCAGGCCATGCTCGCGCACGGCGGCATTGAGACGCTGGATCCAGAGCGCGCGGAACACGCGCTTCTTGTTCTTGCGGTCGCGGGTGGCATACTGCATGGCCCGATCGACAGCCGCCTTGGCGGTGCGGATCGTGTTCTTGCGGCGGCCGTAGAAGCCCTTGGCGGCCTTGAGTGTCTTCTTGTGCTTGGCGCTGGATGTGACGCCACGTTTGACGCGGGACATTGTGAAACTCCTTCAGAAACGGACGGTGACAGGCAAACGACGCGTACAGCGCGTTCAGCCGTTGGGCAGACGGTACTTGATGATGTTGTCACCATCGGTCTTGAACAGCACATTGGTGCCGCGCAGGTTCCGGATCTGCTTGGTCGTCCGCTTGATCATGCCGTGGCGCTTGCCGGCCTGGGCATACTTGATCGCGCCATTGGCGGTGATCTTGAAGCGTTTCTTTGAACCCGAATGGGTTTTCAGCTTGGGCATTTCAGCTCCTTGTCGCGGTCTTGCGACCGTCTCTTGGGTATTGGTCGAGCCAACAAAAGAACCGCCACGGCAGCCCTGAATGAGCCGGGCGGTTCAACGAAGCCGTGCCTATGGCAGAAAGGGCGACGCGAGGCAAGGGTTTGGCACCATCAAACCCGCCGTCATCCCGGCCTTGCGCCGTGAACATCGGGGGCGCTTCGCTTCCGCATCTCAACCACCGTGCCTGTGTCTGCACGCACATCCGCCATGCTGCGATTGCTATGCATCAATGCACTGTGCTGGGTTAGAATCAGATGTGTCCATGTTCCCGGAGAGTGAGCACCATGCCAAAAACCTTCGATCTCATCCTGCGCAGCGGCATCGTCGTCAACCATGACGGGCAGGATCTGCGGGACATCGGGGTCACGGCAGGGCGCATTGCCGCCATCGGCGACCTGACCCGCGCCTCGGCCGGGCAGGTGGTCGATTGCCGCGGTCTGCATGTGCTGCCCGGCGTGATCGACACCCAGGTGCATTTCCGCGAGCCTGGCCTGACCCACAAGGAAGATCTCGAAAGCGGCTCCCGCGCCGCCGTCATGGGCGGGGTGACGGGCGTGTTCGAGATGCCGAACACCAACCCGCTGACCGTCACGCCCGAGGCGCTGGCCGCCAAGGTGGCTGCCGCGCATCACCGCATGCACTGCGATTTCGCCTTCTATGTTGGCGGCACGCATGAGAACGCCAGGCACGTGGCGGAGCTCGAACGCCTGCCCGGCGCTGCCGGCATCAAGGTCTTCATGGGCTCCAGCACAGGTTCCTTGCTGGTCGAGGACGATGCCGGCGTCACCGAGATCCTCAAGCGCACCCGCCGCCGCGCCGCGTTCCATTCCGAAGACGAGATGATGCTGCGCGACCGGATGCACCTGCGCGTGCCGGGCGATGTGTCCTCGCATCCGGTCTGGCGCTCGCCCGAGGTGGCGCTGCGCTGCACCGAGCGGCTGGTGCGCATTGCCCGCGCCTGCGCCGCCCGCATCCATGTGCTGCACATTTCCACCGCCGACGAGATGGTATTCCTGAAGGACCACAAGGATGTCGCCTCGGTCGAGGTCACGCCCCACCATCTCACGCTGCATGCTCCTGATTGCTACGAGCGGCTCGGAGCCTATGCCCAGATGAACCCGCCCGTCCGCGACGAGGCGCACCGCCGGGGCATCTGGAAAGGCGTGGTCAACGGCGTCGCCGACATCCTCGGCTCCGACCACGCGCCCCACACCCACGAGGAAAAGAGCCACGCCTACCCGGCCACCCACTCAGGCATGACCGGCGTCCAGACTCTGGTTCCGACCATGCTCAACCATGTCAATGAAGGCCGCATGAGCCTCGAACGGTTCGTCGACATGACCAGCCATGGCCCGAACCGCCTGTTCGGCATGGCCCGCAAGGGCCGCATTGCCGTCGGCTACGACGCCGATTTCACCGTCATCGACCTCAAGCGCCAGCGCACCATCACCAATGACTGGATCGCCTCGACATGCGGCTGGACACCCTATGACGGCGTCACCGTCACCGGCTGGCCGATCGGCACCTTCGTGCGCGGCGCGCAGGTGATGTGGGAAGACGACCTCGTCACCCCCGGCACCGGTGAGGTGATCCGCTTTCAGGAGACGCTGGAAAGGGCTGCGGGCTGAGCAGCCCCGGACGGCGCCTCACCCCAGCAAGGCGGCAAGCCGTGCCTTCAGGTTCGCCTCGGCCTCTGCGGCGCTGACGGGCTCCAGCATCGCGAGCACTTCACGCGGCAGGGGTTCAGGGCGGCCGAACAGCTTCAGCGCCTCTTCGCGCGCGAAACCGGCGAGGCTGGTGGCTTCGAGGAAGGCCGCGATCTGGTCGGCGCGCTTGATCTTCCGGTGCAGCGGGGCAGGGGTCTCCGGTGGCAGGCCGAAACGGATGTGGATCGCGGCCAGCAGCCTGATTTCAACGCTCTTGTAGCTTTCGCCGACGGCGGCCTTCACCGGCGAGATGATGTCGCCGATGACATATTCCGGCGCATCGTGCAGCAGGGTCATCAGCTGCCACGGCGCGCTCATCTGCGGTTCGAGATGGGTGTTGATGGCCTCGACCAGCAGCGAGTGCTGCGCCACCGAGAAGATGTGCTCCCCCCGTGTCTGGCCATTCCAGCGGGCCACGCGGGCAAGACCATGGGCAATGTCCTCGATCTCCACATCAAGCGGCGACGGATCGAGGACATCGAGCCTGCGGCCGGACAACATCCGTTGCCAGGCCCGCGCGGGGACCGGCTTCACCACCGGATGGTGCGGCCAAGCTCCGCGCATTCCGGGTGTCGGTAGCAGTCGACAAGGTGGTCGTTGACCATGCCCACGGCCTGCATGAAGGCATAGACGATCGTCGGCCCGACAAAGCTGAAGCCGCGCGCCTTCAGGTCTTTCGACAGCGCCTCGGCAATCTTCGTCTGGGTCGGCACCTCGCCATGGTGGCGAAAATGGCCCTGTACGGGCGCGCCATCGACGAAGCCCCACAGGTGCCGGGCGAAGGAGCCGCGCTCCATCATCTCCAGCCAGAGCCGGGCGCTCCTGATCGTGCCCTCGATCTTGGCGCGGTTGCGGATGATGCCGGCATCCTGCATCAGCGCCTCGACACGTTCGGGCGTGAAGCGCACGATCCGCTCCGGCTCGAAGCCCTCGAAGGCAAGGCGGAAATTCTCGCGCTTGCGCAGGATGGTGATCCACGACAACCCCGCCTGGAAGCCGTCGAGAATGAGCTTCTCGAACAGCGCCCGGTCGTCGAGTTCCGGCACGCCCCAGTCGGTATCGTGATAGGCGACATAGAACGGGTCCGTGCCCGGCCATGGGCAGCGGCTCTTGCCGTCCGCATGCACGATCACGGTGCGCTCCGCGGCAGCGTTCATGGCACGGCAGGCTCTGCAGAGGCAGCCCCGCCGAAGCCTGGCTCACCAGGGAAGGGGAAGCTGATGAACGCCGGCTTGTCCAGCCGGATCGCCAGCCCGCCCCCCAGCACGGGCTCGCCGGCAGCCATGGCGTCGGCTACCTTGTCGAGCCGGAGCATGGCCAGGCCGCGCCCGTTCGCTGTCGACAGTACGTTGCCGATGATGCGCTCGCCGACCGTCACGGGCGAGCCCTCCTCCGCCCTGAGGCCGTCGAGAAAGACGATCGGCACGATGCGCGTGCGGGCCGTGCCGCGATGCTGCATGCGCGAGACCACCTCCTGCCCGACATAGCAGCCCTTGCTGAACGAGACCCCGCCAAGCTGGTCCATCAGCGCCTCATGCGGGAAGGACAGTTGCCCGCCATAGCCGAAATCGCCGCCGCCGGCCGGAATGCCGAGCCCGATCCGGTGCGCGTGATAGTCGTCCTCGGCAGCGCCGGCCAGCGTGTTAACGTCCGCCGCATCGACGATGGCGCGCTGGCCCATGCCGGCATGGCGCGGATCGGTGAAGATGATGCCGGCATCGGCATCCACCGCGCCGCCGTTGACAGAAGCCATGACGGCAGCCGTGTCCGTCAGGTCCTCGACAACGATCTTGGCGCGCAACTTGTAGAGCATCAGCCGCCTGGCAAGATCGGGCAGCATGGCGCGCGCCACATCGATCAGGAAGCCGCCGCCATCCTCTTCGGGCAGCGCGATGATGAAGAAATCGACGATGACCTTGCCCTGCGGGGTCAGCAGCGCGCCATAGCCGGCGACCTCCGTGCTGACGAGATCGAGATCGTTGCTGAACAGCCCGTCGAGGAAGCGGCGCGCATCGGGGCCGGCCACCTTGAGCACGCTGCGGTCCGGCAGGTGCGCTGTGGTGGCGGGGCTGCCGGTCATCGGGGTGGCATCGGGCATGCAGCGGCCTCTGGTTGAAACGACAGGTGGGTGCGATCCTGGCCAGGCGCGATGTTTCGGTTCCCGACCGGCTGAACCCGCTCTAGTTAGGCGTTGCATCCGGTTTGCTCAACCCGTTTCGCCGAAAGCCGCCATGTCCCGTCCCGCGCCTGCACCAGTACCCGCCCTTCCGCCCTTCGATCTGTTCAGCGTGCGGAATTTCCCGCTCGAATGCGGTGCCGTGTTGCCCGAGGCGAGGTTGGCCTATCGCCAGCGCGGCACGATCGGGCAGGGCGCGCCGATCCTGCTCTGCACGGCCTTTGCCGCCAATCCGCTCGGCCTTGCCTATCTCGGGCAGGATGGCGGGCCGCTGGACGAAAGCCGCGTCTGGATCATCGACGTGGAGATGCTCGGCAATGGCCGCTCGTCCTCGCCGTCGAACACGCCAGCGCCCCATGCCGGCGCGGATTTCCCGCCGCTCGCCATCCGCGACAACGTGGCCCTGCAAAAGGCCCTGTGCGACCAACTCGGCATTACGCGTCTGGCCAGCGTCATCGGCGCCAGCATGGGCGGACAGCAGGCTGTGCAGTGGGCGGTCAGCCATCCGACCATGGTGGCCTCGGCCGTCTGCATTGCCGGCAACGCCGCCACCACGCTGTTCGGCCAGATGTTCCTCCATGTCGTCAGGTCGGCGCTAACCTCGGACCCGGCCTTTGCCGCAGGGCGCTACACCAGCCAGCCGTTGCTCGGGCTGTCGCGCCTGTCCGAGGCGTGGGCCCCGTTCGCCCTGTCGCCGCGCTTTTTCTCTGAAGGCCGGCATCAGGCCCATGCCGACATGGCCGCCGATGATCTGGAAGGCTTCCTCGCCAAATGGCGCACCCGCTATCACGCGCGCGATGCCAACGACCTTCTCAGTCATCTGGACATGTGGTCCCGTCACGACATCGCCGGCACGCCCGGAATGGCGGGTTCGTTTGCGAAGGCCGCGGCGCAGGCCACGATGCCGATCCTGTTCGCGCCGGTCTCCACCGACATCTATTTCCATCCGCTCGATGTCGCCGATCAGGCCAAGGCCTTCCCCGCTGCGCGGATGGCGGTCATCGAAAGCCTGTCCGGCCACGCCGCTGCCTTTGGCCGCGAGCCATCGGACAGAACGGCGGTGCGCGCCGCCCTGTCCGGCTTTCTGGCAAGCCTGCCCTGACAAGCCTGCCCTGAGCAACGCCCGTCACCAGACCGCGTCGAGCCGTTCCAGCCCGTGGAAGTGGTAGGTGTCGCGATAGCGCGGCGCGGCACCAAGCCTCAACCCCGGCAGGCGCGCGAACAGGATGGGCAGCGCCACCTCCAGTTCCAGCCGCGCCAGCGGTGCGCCGATGCAGAAATGGATGCCGGCCCCGAAGCTCAGGTGCGGGCCGGCGGGCCGCGCCGCATCGAAGCGGTCCGGTTCGGCAAAGCGCGCCGGATCGCGGTTTGCGGCTCCCAGCAGCAGCCCCAGCTTGTCGCCTTGCCGGAAGCGGTGCCCATAGGCCTCGCAATCCTCCAGCGCATAGCGCGTGAACATGTGCAGCGGCGCATCGAAGCGCAGCACCTCCTCGACCAGTCCGGGCAGGGCCGCAGGGTCGACCAGCGCCGCGCGTGCGGGCGCATTGTCGAGGATGGCCCTGGTGCCGTTGGCGAGCGCATGCACGGTCGCCTCATGGCCGGCATTGAGCACCAGGATGCAGGTGGCGATCAGTTCGTCCTCGCTCAGGTGGTCGCCCGCTTCCGAGGCCGCGATCAGCGTGCTGACCAGGTCCTCGCGCGGCGCTTTGCGGCGCTCCGCCACCACCTCGCGCAGGAAGGCGACGAAGCTCACCGTGGCAGCGACGGCCTCGTCCTCGATCTGCCGCGAGCGGCGGAACTGGTACATCGCCACCATGCGGTGCGACCAATCGAGCAGGTCCGGCGCGCGTGTCGCCGGCACGCCCAGCAATTCGGCGATGACGATCACCGGGATCGGCGTGGCATAGGCATCGAGCAGGTCCGCCGCGCCTTTGGCCGCAAAGCTGTCGATCAGGCTGTTGGCCAGCGCCGCGATCCGTGGCCGCAGGCGCTCCACCTGCCGCGAGACGAAGGCGCGGTTGATCAGCGTGCGCAGCCGTGTGTGGTCCGGCGGCTCCAGTTCCAGCAGCGAGTGCTGCTCGACGGCAAGGAACGGCCCCAGATGCGCTGCGGGTTCCGGCCAGCCCAGCGCCGCGCGGCTGGTGACATGCAGGATCTGCCGCCCGAAACGCCGGTCCTTCAGCGCCGCCGTGACATCGCCATGGCCGGAGAGGCACCAGTGGCCGTATTGCTCCCACCAGAAACCCGAGCCGCCGCCCAGCGCCGCTGAGGCCTGCCGGATCACCGCATAGGCCGGGTAGGGATCCTGCACGAAGCCCGGATCGCGTGGATCCAGGCTGACATTCTGCCCGTTGATTGCGAGGGAGGCGGGCAGATGCGGCGCGGTCGTGCTGGTCATGATGGCAGGGTAAGGTGGCACGGGCGCGAAATGAAGCCCGGTTCACGTCCTTCCCGCGCCCGTCTTTCCATGTCAGCCTCTGGTTCCTTCTAGCGAGTGCAACCGATGCCCATCACCCTTCTCTCGCCCGCCGGCTATCGCCGCTTTCCCTGGAAGAACGGCGGCGGCGTCACGGTCGACATCGCTGCGGAGCGCCTTGACGGGTATCCCGAGGGTGGCTGGCAAGGTCTGGTCTGGCGGTTCGGGCGCACGACGATTCCCGCGCCCGGCCCGTTTTCCGATCTGGCCGGCTTCGACCGCTGCCAGGTGGTGATCGGCGGGGCAGGGCTGGTGCTGGTCACCCATGACGGCGAGATCGACCTGCGCCAGCCGTTCCGGCCGGTGCGTTATCGCGGCGAGGTGCCGATCACCAGCCGGCTCGAACAGGGCCCGGTCGAGGTCGTCAACCTGATCGCCGACCGCACTCGCGTCGCCATCGACCTTGTCGTGCTCGGGGCCGGCGAAAGCCTGTCCCTGCTGCCCGGCTGCCATGTCCTGCATGCGCCGACGACGCCAGCCGCGCTGCTGCTCGGCCCGCAAGCAGGCATTTCTGGCGGGGCCGAAGCCCTGGCCATCGCGCTCGCGCCTGATCATGCAGCCCAGATCACGCTGGCCGGAGCGGCGGACCTGCGCTGCGAGACCGGCCCCTGCCTCGTGGGCTCGATCCTGCCGCGCGCGGCCTGATCGTTTGCGCCCCATGAAAAAACAGCTAGCCTGCGTTGAACCTTTCGGGAGGCAGCGGCGACCCATGTCTGAGCCGGCCAGAACAGCGACCGCGCCGTGAACCAGCACCCCGACGACGAGGAGCTGATCACGCGCATTGCCAAGGGTGACCGGCTCGCCATGCAGGTGCTCTTCGCGCGCCATAACCTCAGGGTTTTCCGCTTCGTTGTGCGGCTCGTGAAGGACGAAGGCATCGCCGAGGACATGATCGGCGAGGTCTTCCTCGATGTCTGGCGGCAGGCGGGGCGTTTCGAGGCCAGATCATCGGTCTCGACCTGGCTGCTCTCGATTGCCCGCTTCAAGGCGCTTTCGGCGCTGCGCAAGCGGCGCGAGGATCAGCTCGACGAGGACATGGCCGGCGAGATCGAGGACGACCGGGACACACCCGAGGTCGCCCTCCAGAAGGACGACAAGGGGGCCGCCATCCGGGCCTGCCTTGGCAAGCTGTCAGCCGAACACCGCGAGGTGGTCGATCTGGTCTACTACCACGAGAAGTCGCTGGCCGAGGTTGCCGCCATCACCGGCGCTCCCGAGGCCACCGTGAAAACGAGATTGTTCTACGCCCGCAAGAAGCTGTCGGAACTGCTGGCGGAAGCCGGAATTGACCGGGGATGGCCGTGAGGCCGCCCCCACCAACGAGACCCGCGAGGACCGCGCCATGACCAAGCAACCCCTGAGCGACGCCGGCAAGGCTCTCGAAGAGCTGCTGCCGTTCTATGCCGCCGGCGTGCTCTCGCAGGCTGAAATGGCACAGATCGACACGGTTCTGGCTGTCGATGGCGAGTTGCGCCGCAGGCTGGCCCTCGTCGAGGAGGAGCAGACCGAGGCAATCCTGCTCAACGAAGGCATTGCAGGGCCCTCCACCCATGTGCTCGACAAGCTGATGGCGGCGATCGACGCCGAGCCAAAGCGCAGCGCTGCAGGCTCCGGCCTTGCCGCCCGCCTTGGCGGCTGGCTTCAGGCGCTGACCCCGCGCCAGGCGGCCTGGGCCACGGCCACCGCAGCGCTGGTGCTCGCCCTTCAGGCCGGCGCGCTGGTCGGCCTCGTGGCCAACCGCGATGGCGCAGGTTTCCAGACCGCATCCCATGGCACAGCCCCGGTCGCAGCAGCAGGTGCGGCCTTCACCGTGATTTTCCAGCCCGATGCCAGGGCCTCCGACATTGCCGCCCTGATGGAGCGGACCGGTGCGCGCATTGTCGATGGCCCCCGCGCCGGCGGCATCTACCGCATCCAGGTCGGTGACAAGAGCCTGGATGCCGCTGCCAGCGCCGCCATCGCCGCCCGGCTTCGGGCAGAGGCAGCGCTGATCCGCCTTGTCTCGCCGGCCCCATAACCCCGCGTCAGCCACAACGAGGAGGCCGACATGATGATGTCCGCAACACACCCCGCGAGGCTCACGGCAGCGGTGCTCGCCGCGCTCATCGGCATCCTGCCGGTGGCCGATGCGCTGGCGCAGACGCGCGGCCCGAACTTCAACAGCAATTCGGTCTACCGGCCGCCATCCGGCGGTGATGGGGGCTTTCCGCGTCCGCCCAACCGTCGTCCCGGCGGCGGCTTTGGCATCATCATTGACCCTGGCCTGTTCATTCCTCCGCCACAGGGTTTGCCGCCGCCGCCCCCCGGCGGCCGCCGTGTCATCGTCGAGGAAGAGGAGGTCGCGCCGCCCCGCCGTGTGCGCCAGCCAAGGCCCGAGCGCCCGCGCCAGCCGCCACCGCCGCGCGTAGCCCAGCCGGCGCCGGCGCCCCGTTCACCGGTGATCATCCCCGCCGCCAGCGAACAGCGCCTGGTCGAACGCGAGGTGCTGGTGCATCTGCGCGACGGGCTGACCGAGCAGCAGACCAATGCCCTGTTCCGGCGGCAGCGGCTTGAGCGGCTGGACAGCGAGCGCATCGCCCTGATCGGCGTCACGCTGCACCGGCTGCGCATCCCCGACAACCGGACCCCGCGCGCCGTGCTCGGCACCCTGCGCAGCGAGGCCCGCATCGCCTTTGCCCAGCCCAACTATGTCTACCGGCTGGAACAGGACCAGCCGGTGACCGCCCCCGCTGGTGAACCTGCCACGTCACCCGCACCGGCGGCCGGGCCGGTCAGCGCCCCGGCTGCCGAGGCTGCCCCGTCGACCGCTGGTCCGGGCACGGCCAGTGCGGCCGCACCTGCGCCCGCGGCCTTGCCCGCTGCCCCCGTGGCCGTGCAGCGCCTGCCGCAATACGCCATCGACAAGCTTGAGCTGGCCGATGTGCACAGGCTCTCGCGTGGGGCCCGGATCAAGGTCGCGGTGATCGATTCCGGCATCGACACCAGCCATCCCGAACTGGCCGGCGCCCTCGACCGCTCCGGCGACATGCTCACCGGCCAGCCGGGCAGGGATGTCGATGCCGACAGCCACGGCACCGGCATGGCCAGCGCCGTGTTCGCGCGCTCCCAACTCACCGGTGTTGCGCCTGCGGCCAGCCTGCTCGCCGTGCGCGCCTTCAAGGGCACGACGACCGGCGATCGCAGCGGCGCGCAGGGCACCTCATGGCATGTGCTGAAAGGCATCGACTGGTCGGTGGCGGAAGGCGCGCGCGTGCTCAACCTCTCCTTTGCCGGCCCGCGCGATGAACTGGTCTCCCGCGCTCTTGCCGCTGCCAGCGGGCGCGGCGTCGTCGCCGTCGCCGCCGCCGGCAATGCCGGGCCGACCTCGGCGCCGCTGTTTCCCGCCTCCGACCCGAACGTCATCGCCGTGACCGCCCTCGATGCTGAGGACAAGGTCTTCGCCATGGCCAACCGTGGCCGGCACATCGCGGTGGCCGCCCCCGGCGTTGATGTTCTCGTGGCGCAGCCCGCTGCAGGCTACGGGATGACCACAGGCACGTCGGTCGCCACCGCCCATGTCTCCGGCCTTGTCGCTCTGCTGATCGAGCGCGACGCCCGGCTCGACCTGCCGCAGGTGCGCGCGCTGTTGACCGGCACGGCCCGCGATCTGGGCGCGCCGGGCCGCGATGCCGAAACCGGCGCCGGCCTGATCAATATCCGCGCAGCCCTGGCCCGCATGACGCAAGCCCGCTGACGGTCGCTTCCCTGCCGGCCCGAACCCATGGCGTCACGCAGCCTTGCGTGACGCCTTTTTTGCTGTCGTCAGGCCGCCCGAAAAAATCTTCAAAAACTTTCGAACCACCTGAACCTTTCCTTGTGTGGTCGCGACCAATGGACATGGAGGCCGGCACAGTGCCTCCCCAGCCACTCACGAGGAGACCGTCATGACCCGCCTGTTTTCGAAGAAGACCTTCGCCGCCGCTGCCGTCGCCCTCGCCACGCTCGGTGCCGCCTCCACCATCACCACCACCGCTGCCGAAGCTGGCCCCTGGAAGAAGCATCACTACGGCTGGGGCATCGCCGCCGGCGCTCTTGGCGGGATCGCACTCGGTGCAGCGCTCGCCTCCCGCCCGGCTTATGCCGCCGGCCCCGCCTACTACGACGAGCCGCAGCCCCAGCGGGTCTGCTCGCTGGTCCAGCGGGTCAACGCCTGGGGCGATGTCGTCGGCCACCGCCGCGTCTGCCGCGTCGTCTACTGAACCTGCCCATCCCTTCCCAGCCTCCCGACCCCACCTGAGCCCGCCCCCCGGCGGGCTCTTTTTTGTGCACACATCGGTGCCGAACAGGCCGCTATCCGCAGAACCGAGCCTTGCATGCGGCGCGGCGCACGCCACATCTGGCAGCATGAACACAACCACTGCGCCACAACCGCCATCCCTTGCCGCATCCCATGCCGCCCCCCTTGCCTCCGAAGCCTTCCGGCTCAACCAGGAGGAGGCCTATCGCCGGCTCGATGGCAGCTTCTACACCCCGATGCAGCCCGAGGCGGTGGCGGCGGACCCGGTGCTGGTCCATGCCAGCGCTGCCGCAGCCAGCCTGCTGGACATGCCTGAGGCGCTCTTTCAGCGTCCCGAGTTCGCGCGGGTGTTCAGCGGCATGCAGCCCCTGCCGGGCTATCAGCCACTGGCCATGGTCTATTCCGGTCACCAGTTCGGGCAATGGGCCGGGCAACTGGGCGACGGCCGTGCACTGACCATCGGGCAGGTGCGCAATGATGCAGGCGAGTTGTGGGACATCCAGCTCAAGGGGGCAGGGCGCACGCCCTATTCGCGCTTTGGCGATGGCCGCGCCGTGCTGCGCTCCTCGATCCGTGAATACCTGTGCAGCGAGGCGATGGCAGCCCTCGGCGTGCCGACGACCCGCGCGCTCGCGCTGGTCGGCACGCGTGCCCGGGTGCTGCGCGAAGCCGTCGAGCCCGGCGCGGTGGTGACGCGCCTGCTGCGCTCCAACATCCGCTTCGGTCATTTCGAGCACTTCCACCATGGCGGCAAGCCGGACAAGGTGCGTGAGTTGGCCGAATTCGTGATCGGGCTTCATCACCCCGACCTTGCCGATGCGCCCGACCGGCATGCTCTGTGGTTCGACGAGATCGTCACCCGCACCGCCCATCTGATGGCGCACTGGCAGGCGCTGGGCTTCTGCCATGGCGTGATGAACACCGACAACATGTCGATCCTGGGCGATACGCTCGACTATGGCCCCTTCGGCTTCCTCGATGCGTTCGACCCCGGCTTCATCTGCAACCATTCCGACCATGGCGGGCGCTATGCCTATGACCGGCAGCCCGCCATCGGCCTGTGGAATCTGAAAGCGCTCGCCGTCGCGCTCGAAGCCGTCCTGCCCTGGACCGAGGCCAGCGCCAGTCTGTCGGCCTATGCGCCCCGCTTCATGGCCCGCTATGCCGCACTGATGCGGGCCAGGCTCGGCCTTTCGGCGGGCGGCGAGGCGGATGATGATCTGGCGACAGACCTGCTGGCGCTGATGCAGGCCGGCATGGCCGACTACACATTGAGTTTCCGGCTGCTGGCCGGCACGGACACCCTTGCAGGCCGCTCCGCCTGGGCCTGGCTGTTCGATGAGGCCAGCCGCCCGGCGGCCTTCGCCTGGCTCGACCGCTGGCAGGCGCGGATCGCGGTGCTCGACCCAGGTTTCACCGCCACGGCGTCGGCGATGAACGCCGTCAACCCGAAGTTCGTGCTGCGCAACTGGGTGGCCGAGAGCGCCATCCGCGCCGTCCAGGATGATGGCGATGTCGCCACGCTGGCCCGCATCTTCCGGCTGGTGACGCAGCCTTTCGCCGAGCACGCCGAGCCCGACCAGCGCTTCGCCGCCCCGCCCGACGACAGCATGCGCGATCTGGAAGTCTCCTGCTCGTCCTGAGGGGGCAGGGGGCCGTTGCTTCACCCCATCGGGCGGGCCTATATCGCAGTCATCTGTTGAGTCGATCCTGACCGGAGCTGACATCGTGGCCAGACCGTTCCTCCCTGCCACCTTCGCCGCACTGGTGCTGATGGC
>JAIYDY010000013.1 GCA_027487245.1 Hyphomicrobiales bacterium | reverse complement strand
TGCCGATCGCTGTTGTCAGGTCATAGAGCCGCCCTGCCCGGTCAAGACCCGAAACCTGCAGCACTGTGTGCCGCGTCGACAGGGCATTGTCGACGATGACCTCCGGCGCCACAGTGAAGGTGCCGCCGCGCGGCGGGGCTGTGCGGCGCTGTGCGACCAGATCGGCGCTCTTGATCTCCCCCTTCAGCGCCCGCTCGATTGCCAGCGCGATCCGTTCCCCGCGCCTGAGTTCGTCGTCATCGAGGTCAAAGGCCCGCGACACGAAGATGGTGTCCAGTGCCAGGCCATCAGTGGTGGTGAAGATCTGCGCATCGACGATATTGCCCCCAGCGGCCGCGCAGGCGCCAGTGATGATCGCCAGCAGCCTCGGATGATCGGGTGCCAGGATGGTGAGTTCGGTCACGCCGCGAAAGCTGTCGGTCTCGACGGCGGTGGCGGTGGTGATGCCGCGCTGCTCGGCCTCGGCCAGGAAGCGTGCATGCTTGATCTTGCGCGGCAGATCGACCTTGAGCCAGTAGGCTGGATAATGCCGCGCGATATAGGCCTCGCGTGCCGCTTCGCTCCAGTCAGACAACTCCGCAGCCAATGCGCGCTGGGTCCTGCCCACGCGTTCCTTGCGCTCGATGGCCGAGTGCCCTCCGGCCAGGACAACCTCGGTCTCATAATAGAGCGTGCGCAGCAGTTCGCCCTTCCATCCGTTCCAGACACCGGGGCCGACCGCCTTGATGTCGCACACGGTCAGCACCAGTAGCAGCTTCAGTCGCTCCAGCGTTTGCACGATCTGGGCGAAGCTCTCGATCGTCTTGGCGTCGCCGAGATCACGGCTCTGCGCGATCGTCGACATTTCCAGATGATACTGGATCAGCCAGGCCACGGTCTCCGTCTCGGCGCTGCCAAGGCCGAGGCGCGGACACAGCTTGCGCGCCACTTCCGCGCCTGCCAGCGAATGGTCATCGGGCCGGCCCTTGGCCACATCGTGCAGGAACAGCGCCACATAGAGCGCGCGCCGGTTGGTGATCGTGGGGAATATCGTGTTCGCCAGCGGATGCTCGGCCTCCATCCTGCCGCTTTCCATCTCGGCCAGCATGCCGATGGACCGGATCAGATGCTCGTCCACCGTATAGTGGTGATACATGTTGAACTGCATCATCGCCACGACCCGGCCGAAATCAGGCACGAAGCGGCCAAGCACGCCGGACTCGTTCATACGGCGCAGGGCCGTCTCCGGCGCACGCTTCGATGTCAGGATCTCGAGGAACAGGCGGTTGGCGTCGCTGTCAGCCCTGAGCGCCGGCGTGATCAGCTTGAGCGAACGCGTCACAAGATGTGTGGCGTCAGGGTGGATGGCCAGATCGTTGTTGGCGGCAACCGCATAAAGCCGGATCAGGTTGACCGGATCAAGCTCGAACACCTGCTCGTTGACCACGGTCAGCCGGTCATTCTCGATGGTGAAGTCGGTGCCGCCATAGGACAGCTTGCGCCGCCTCGTCATGCCCAGCCCGCTCAGCAGCCGCTGCAGGGTCGGGCGCTGCTTCTGGTGGCGGGCCTCCAGCGCAGCACAGACAATCGCGGTCAGGTCGCCGACATCCTTGGCGACCAGGAAATAGGCCTTCATGAAGCGCTCGACGCCGGACATGCCGGCCCGCTCGGCATAGCCGAACTCCGCCGCGACATGGCGCTGGAGATCGAAGGAGAGCCGCTCCTCCGCCCGCCCGGTGATCATGTGCATCAGCCCGCGCACGCGCCAGAGAAAATCCTCGGCTCGGGAAAACGCGGCAAACTCCTCGGCGGTGAACAGGCCAGCAGCCACCAGATCGCGGGCATGCGGCACGCGGTAAGCATACTTCGCGATCCAAAACAGCGTGTTGAGATCGCGCAGGCCGCCCTTGCCGTCCTTGACGTTGGGCTCGACCTTGTAGCGCGAGGCCCCTGCCCGGTTGACCCGCGTCTCCCGCTCCGCCAGCTTGGCATGCACGAACGCCGCCGCGCTGTCCTTGACGACCTCCAGATCGAACCGTCGCTGGAAATCGTCGAACAGGGCCTGATCGCCACAGATCAGCCGCGCTTCCAGCAAGGCTGTGCGGATGGTCATGTCGCCCCGCGCCTCGCGCATGCAGTCATCAACCGAGCGCGTCGAGTGGCCAACCTTCAGCTTCAGGTCCCAAAGCGGGTAGAGCACGCTCTCGACCACGCTTTCACCCCAGCCGGTCTGCTTGTGCGGAAACAGGAACAGCAGGTCCACATCCGACCCCTGCGCCAGCGTGCCACGCCCATAGCCGCCGACGGCAACGACCGCAATTCGCTCGGACATGGATGGATTGTCGGCGCGGTAATGGTGTTGTGTCGCCGCATGATGCAGCGAGATCAGCACCGCATCCATCACAGCAGACAATTGCTCCGCCGCCGCCATGCCGGAGCGGGGACGAGACAGCATTTCGCGCGCCACTTGCCAGCCCTCTTCGAGAACCTCCCGCAGGCGCACCGTCAGATCGGCGCGCATGGCAGCTCGATCGCCGCTTGCGGCAAGGGACTCGACCAGTTCGGCGGGCTCGGCCAAGAAACGATCGAGAGACGGATGAGGGATCTTGGCCATGGCACGCCGACTTGCGGCCACGAGCCGCGACCGGCCTCGCATGACACAAAGCGCGCTCCTGCGCCACCCTTCTGCTTGCAGCCCGGCCCCCTGGCCCACAGACGTATGCGAGGGCATGCGGCTCTGCTGGACACGTCTTCATCAGCGCCTCACACGCCGCGCCAATCCCTATTCACGTCATTTGCTGTGCAATATGGCAATTCACAGATGCAGCAGATTTCTGTTTGACAAACAGGATTGTCCGATTTATCGAACCCTTACGCGCCGATTTGAGCCAGCAGCTTGCGGGCGCGAAACAAGTGCAGCTAAAGCGGTGGGAGCATGAGATGGACGGCAATCGCCGAAGATCACGTGAATTCCCTCTGCGAAACATCACAGAAGGACAGACACGATGACCATTCTCAACCCAATCACCCGCCGCAGCACCCTGCGCGGCCTCGTTGCCGCCCTTGCAACCAGCATTGCCATCGCCGCACCGGCGTTCGTTTCAACAAACGCCATGGCGCAGACCCCGAAGGAGATTCGGGTCGACTTCGCCACTTACAACCCCGTCAGCCTCGTCCTCAAGGAGCGCGGCATCCTGGAGAACGCGCTCAAGGCCGAGGGCATCGCGGTGCGCTGGATCCAGTCTGCCGGCTCCAACAAGGCGCTCGAGTTTCTCAATGCCGGCTCGCTTGATTTCGGCTCGACGGCTGGCGCGGCAGCGCTGATCGCCCGCGTCAACGGCAACCCGATCCGCTCTGTCTATGTCTACTCGCGCCCGGAATGGACCGCGCTCGTCACCACCGCCAAGAGCGGGATCAAGACGGTGGCTGACCTCAAGGGCAAGCGTGTCGCAGTCACCCGCGGCACCGATCCGCACATCTTCCTGGTGCGGGCTCTGGCCGAAGCGAAGCTGACCGAACGCGATGTCCGCCTCGTGCTGCTGCAGCACCAGGACGGGCGGCTCGCGCTTGAACGTGGCGACGTCGATGCCTGGGCCGGCCTTGACCCGCTGATGGCCGCCGCCGAAATCGAAACCGGCGCTGTCCTTTTCCATCGCAAGGCCGCCGACAACACCTGGGGCATCCTCAACGTGCGCGAGGAGTTCGCCCAGAAGAACCCTGCGCTCGTCCGCACCGTGCTGAAAGCCTATGAAGAGGCCCGCAAGTGGTCGGTCGAGAACCCAGCGGAACTGACGCGGCTTCTGGTCAACTTCACCAAACTGCCAGAGCCGGTCGTTGCCCGCCAGCTCCAGCGCACCGAACTGACCCACGGTCCGATCGGCAGCGCCCAGATCGAAACCATCGTCGCCGCCGGCGAGGCCCTGAAGCAGGCAGGCATTCTGCCGGCAACCACCGATATCCAGGCGGCTGTCGATGGCCTGCTGGACCGGCGCTTCACGGCCGCCTCGAACTGACGATCCGGACGCAGCCCCATGACCTTTCCCGCCAGCACGACGCAGGCAGGCGCGCCACCTGCCGAAAGGCTGGACGCGCCGGCATCCCCGAACGTTGCGGCCGGCACGATGCCGGTCCCGGCGCCCGCCCGGCGCTGGGGAACGGGCGGGATCGTTGGCTTTGTGCTGCCGTTCGCGCTGGCACTGGTCTGGGAAGCGTCTGTTCGGCTCGGCTTCAGCAATGGCAGGCTGATGCCGCCGCCCTCGCGCATCGGGGCCACCCTGTGGGACCTTGCGCAAACCGGTGAACTCGCCTCGCACGCGGCCGCAACGCTCTGGCGGGTTGCGGCCGGGTTCGGGCTCGGGGCCGCCGCCGGCACCGTGCTCGGAGCCGTCTCGGGGGCAAGCCCGGTGATGCGCCGGATCATGGACCCGACGCTTCAGGCTCTCAGGGCCATTCCGTCAATTGCCTGGGTGCCGCTGTTCATTCTCTGGCTCGGCATCTTCGAGGCCTCCAAGGTCGCGCTGATCGCAGTGGGCGTGTTCTTCCCCGTTTATCTTGGCGTGGCAGCGGCGCTGTCGGGCGTGGATCGCAAGATCATCGAGGTCGGGCGCGTCTTTCGGCTCTCGCGCCTCCAGATGATCAGGCGCGTGACGCTGCCGGCGATCCTGCCGGCCTGGATCACCGCCCTGCGCACCGGCCTCGGCCTCGGCTTCATGTTCGTTGTCGCCGCCGAGTTCATGGGGGCGAGCGAAGGCCTCGGCTATCTGCTCGTGGACGGCCAGCAACTGGGCCGCCCCGACCGCATTCTCGCCGCCATCATCGCCTTTGCCGTGCTCGGCAAGCTCGCGGATGGCCTTCTCGTTGTCGTCACGCGCCCCCTGCTCACCTGGCAGGATGTCGGTCGCGACAGGCTCTAGGCTCACCCCATGCTCCGCATCGACGCGCTTTCCAAAACCTACGCAGACGGCAACAAGGCCCTCGATACGCTGGACCTCACCATCGGCGCCGGCGAGATCGTCGCGCTCGTAGGCGGATCGGGCTGCGGCAAGACCACCCTGCTGCGTCTGATCGCCGGCCTCGATACGGCCACAAGCGGCCAGATCCGCCTCGACGATGCCGTGATTTCCGGCCCTTCCGCCGATGTCGGCGTCATCTTCCAGGAGCCCCGCCTGTTTCCATGGCTGACCATCGACGACAACGTGGCGTTCGGGCTCTCGGATCTTTCCGCCTTCGAGCGCGAAGGGCTGGTAGCCAATGCCCTGACACGTGTCGGCCTGTCCGGCCATGGCCATCGCTGGCCGCGCGAACTGTCGGGCGGCCAGCAGCAGCGCGCCGCTATTGCCCGCGCGCTGATCACACGCCCGCGCCTGCTGATCATGGACGAGCCGTTTTCGGCACTGGACCCGACCACGCGCCAGAGCCTGCACCGGCACTTGCTCTCGCTCTGGGACGAGAGCCGCCCCACGGTGCTGATGGTGACACACGATGTCGAGGAAGCCGTCTCGCTGGCGGACCGCATCATTGTCATGCGTCCCAATCCGGGCCGGCTCCACGAGGAGTTTCCCAATCTGCTTTCGCGCCCGCGCGACCGGATGGGCACCGGCTTCGAAAGCCTCAGCCGCAGCATTCTCAAGAGCCTCGATCAATCGCTGAAGCCTGCACCGCAACCGGCTGCCCGCGCGACGGCAGGGGAAGCAGCCTGGTGGTGAAGGCCGGAGCGTGCTCGTCATGTCCGCGCCGTGCTAGGGCTTGCCAGCTGAATCAAATTGGGCGATCTCTCGCCTAACAACATCTTTTTACAGGGAAAACCGCCATGGACGCAGCAACACTCAGGGCCCTTCAGGCCCCGATCAAGGACAGCTACCGCTCGGCTCCGGAAGCCGCCATCATCACGCTGAAGGCCCAGGGCGAGATCGATGAGAGCAAGATCGCCTGCAAGCTTGAAACCGGCCGCGCCATTATGGAAGCAGGCCTGCATCCCGCCAGCGGCGGCAGCGGCGCTGAACTGTGCTCGGGCGACATGCTGCTGGAAGCACTCGTCGCCTGTGCCGGTGTGACCCTGAAGGCCGTGGCAACCGCGCTTGAGATCAACCTCACCAAGGGGACAGTCCGGGCCGAAGGTGATCTAGACTTCCGCGGCACGCTTGGCGTGGCCAAGGATGCGCCCGTCGGCTTCAGCGCCATTCGCCTGACCTTCGACGTTGTCAGCGATGCGCCGCAAGACAAGCTCGACACGCTGCTGAAGCTCACCGAGCGCTATTGCGTGGTCTTCCAGTCGATCAATGTCCGCCCGGCGCTGACGGCAACACTGACGAACGCCGGCTGAGGCAGCAGGGATGGCGGCACGGCCCGGCGGCCTCTACTCCGCAGCGCGCAGGCGGGGTGGCGGAGCCAGAAGCTCGCCCTGAACCGGCTGATCCTCGAACTCAAGCGCCTCGATCCGCTCGCCGCGCTTCAGGATCTTGTCCGACGAGGTGCGGATCTGCGAGACATCGTCGCTGGCCTGGCGGAAGTGCGTGTCGAGTTTCTCGACGCGCTCACTCAGGCGGCGCACGTCGTCGAGCAGCTTGGCCACCTCGGTCTGGATGACGCGCGCTTCGTCGCGCATCCGGGCATCGCGCACCAGCGATTGCATCACCTGGATGGCCAGCGCCAGCAGCGACGGCGACACGATGACCACCCGGGCGCGGTGCGAACGCTGCACCAGATCCTCGAAATGCTCGTGCAGGTCGGCATGAATCGCCTCCGACGGCACGAACATCAGGGCCATGTCCTGAGTTTCTTCCGCCGCGACATACTTGTCGGCGATATCCTTGATGTGGCTGCCCATGTCGGCGCGGACCCGGGCGGCAGCCTGCTTGCGCTGCTCCTCGGTGTCGGCACTGCGATAGGCGGTGAAGCCCTCCAGCGGGAACTTGGCATCGATCACCAGCTTGCGCGTGTCACCCGGCAGCGAGATCACACAATCAGGCCGTGTCCGGTTGGACAGGGTAACCTGGAAATCATAGGCGGAGGCCGGCAGGCCGTCGCGCACGATCGCCTCCATGCGGCCTTGCCCATAGGCGCCGCGTGCCTGCTTGTTGGAGAGCACAACCTTCAGCGACACCATCTCGCTGGTCAGGTCGGTCAGGTTCTTCTGGGCACTGTCGATCACCGCCAGCCGCTCGTTGAGCTTCTGCAGCGATTCGGTGGTGCTCTTGCCGCTGGCTTCGAGCCCCTGCCCCAGATGGCTGCGCAGACCATCCAGCCGCTCGGCGACGAGCCGCGTCATGTCCGATTGCCGCGAGCCGAAAATCTCGGCCATGGTCTGCATGCGGCTGGTCAACTCGGCCTGAAGCCGGTTCATCTCGGCCACCTTGTCGTCCATCTCGCGGGCACGTTCCGTGGCTGACGCCGCCTCCAGCGTCCGTTCGAAGCTGGAGCGCCTGAGGCTCAGCACCATCCAGACCAGCAAGACCACGACCGCCAGCCCGAAGCCGAAAGCCGCCTGCATGGCACTGACCTGATAGTCGCCGACTGTGAGCACAATTCCCTGCATACCCTCAACCTACCCCAGATTCGCCTTCCTGAAAAGAACAAAAAACGAACGAATTGACCTTCTTCCCCTGACATCTTATGTGCGGGCCAGTGTTTTCTCAGGTTTCCCAGCCATGGCCATCAAACCCCTCGTGATCTTGCCGGACCCACAGCTGAAGCGGGTGTCGGAACCAGTGACAGCCGTGACGCCGGATATCCGCGCGCTCGCTGCCGATATGCTCGACACCATGTATGACGCTCCCGGCATCGGCCTTGCCGCCATCCAGATCGGTGTCGCCAAGCGCGTCGTCACCATTGATCTGGCCAAGCAGGACGAGGAGCGAAGCCCCATCGTCTTTCTCAATCCGGAGATCACCTGGGAATCAGAGGAGATGGCGCTCTATGAAGAGGGCTGCCTGTCGATCCCCGAGTACTACGAGGAGGTCGAGCGCCCGGCGGTGGTCAAGGTCCGCTACATGGACCTCGACGGCAAGACCCGGGAGATCGAGGTCGACGGTCTGATGGCGACCTGCATCCAGCACGAGATCGACCATCTCGACGGTGTCCTGTTCATTGATCACCTGTCGAAGCTCAAGCGTGACCGTTGCGTCAAGAAATTCGCCAAGCAGGCGAAGGAACGCGAGCGTGGCGCATGAGCCTGCGTCTGGTCTTCATGGGCACGCCCGATTTCGCCGTGCCCACCCTGACCGAACTTCTCGGCCAGGGGCATGAGATCGTCGCGGTCTACACACGCCCGCCGGCGCAGGGCGGCCGCGGCCTTGATCTGAGGCCCTCGCCTGTCCAGCGCACGGCGGAACGCTTTGGCTTGCCTGTGCTCCACCCCCGCTCCCTGCGCGGAGCGGCCGAGCAGGCGGCCTTTGCGGGGCACAAGGCTGACCTCGCCATTGTCGTGGCCTATGGCCTGATCCTGCCCAGGGCCATCCTCGATGCCCCTGCGCTGGGCTGCGTCAACCTCCATGCCTCGCTGTTGCCACGCTGGCGGGGCGCAGCCCCGATCCAGCGCGCCGTCATGGCCGGTGATGCGCGTTCCGGGGTCAGTGTGATGCGCATGGAAGAAGGCCTGGATACCGGCCCGGTCGGCATGGTCGAGGCCGTCGACATCAGTCCTGCCATGACCGCCGGAGAGCTGCATGATCGCCTCGCCGCACTCGGCGCCGATCTGATGGCGCGCGCCGTCGCGGCCATGGCGCGCGGATCGTTGCAGTTCGCAGCGCAACCCGAGCAGGGCGTGACGTATGCCGCAAAACTGACCAACGACGACAGCCGCATCGGCTGGCATGCTGACAACATCGCGCTGCATAACCAGATCAGGGGTCTTTCGCCCTTTCCCGGCGCCTTTGCCGATGTCGATCTCGGAAAGGGCCCCGAGCGGTTGAAAATCCTGCGCGCCGAAGCGGCAGAGGGCTCCGGCGAGCCAGGAACCCTGCTCGACGATGCTGGCCTCGTCGCTTGCGGAAGCGGCGCTCTCCGGCTGCTGCAGGTCCAGCGCGCCGGCAAGTCCGCCATGGCGGCCGATGCCTTCCTGCGCGGCGCGAGGCTCGGCCGCGGCGCGGTGCTCGCCGCCCGTTCGTGACCTCGCATGCCGCGCTACAAGCTCACCATCGAGTATGACGGCACGCCTTATTCGGGCTGGCAGCGGCAGGACAATGCACCCTCGGTGCAGCAGACGGTCGAGGAAGCCATGGAGCGCTTCGTCGGCGCGCCCGTGCGCCTGCGTTGCGCCGGGCGGACCGATGCCGGTGTCCACGCCACCGGCCAGGTGGCGCATGTGCACATCGACAAGGACTGGCGCACCGACACTGTCCGCGATGCCACCAACGTCCACCTCCGGCCACACCCGGTCACCATCCTGTCAGCTGAGGTCGTGCCCGACACGTTCGATGCCCGCATGTCGGCGACACGGCGCCATTACCGCTTTCGCATCCTCGACCGCAGGCCGCCGCCCGCGCTGGAAGCGATGCGTGTCTGGCATGTACCCTACCGGCTCGACCACGAGGCAATGCACGAGGCCGCGCAGGCCTATCTGGGCGAGCATGACTACACCACCTTCCGCGCCGCTGAATGCCAGGCCAATTCGCCTGTCCGCACCATCGAACGCTTTATGGTGATACGCCACGGCGACGAGATCTGCATCGAGACAGAAGCGCGCTCGTTCCTGCACCATCAGGTGCGGTCCATGACCGGAGCCCTGCTCCCCGTCGGGCGCGGCAAATGGAGCCGGCGCGATATCGCCCGGATCCTGAAGGCGGCAGACCGGGCGCTGTGCCCCGGCCTGGCTCCACCTTGCGGTCTGTATCTCACGCGCGTCGATTATTGAGCGAAAGGCGCAAGAGACAGACGCGAGGGCCGCTTCGGCCTGGAAACGGCCGATCGGGGAAAGCCAGCCATGATCTCGGCGGCAAAGCCTGGTTCAGTCCGCCATCAGCGCAGGCGCGCCGCAAGGCCGGTCACTGACGTCCGAAATACTGCCCCAGAATGCGCCTTGTGATCTGGCAGACGCCTTCGATGTCGGCGGTGGCCACGCTCTCGTCGACCTGATGCATGGTCTTGCCGACCGTGCCGAACTCGACCACTGGGCAGTAGTTCTTGATGAAGCGGGCATCCGATGTGCCGCCTGTCGTTGAGAGTTTCGGAACCAGCCCGGTCTCGGCCTTCACCGCATCGCTGACCATCGATACGAACGGACCGGGCTCGGTCACGAACGACACGGCATTGGTCTTGCCGAACTCCGCTTCGTAGTGGCCGGCAATGCTCACTGAGGCCAGCCGGCGGCGCAGTTCCGCCTCCAGCGTCTCGGGACTCCAGGTATCATTGAAGCGCACGTTCAGCGTGGCACGCGCCTCGTTCGGCACCACGTTCGGTGACGGATTGCCCACATCGACGGTGGTGATTTCCAGCGTCGAAGGGCCGAAATAGGCAGTTCCGGCATCAAGAGGGCTTGCCTCGACCGCCGCCAGAAGCCGGACAAGGGCGCGGATGGGATTGGTGGTGTGCTCGGGATAGGCGACATGCCCCTGCCGGCCCTTGACCAGAAGCCGACAGGTCAGCGAGCCGCGCCGCCCGATCTTGATCATGTCGCCAAGGCGTTCGGGGTTGGTCGGCTCGCCGAGCAGGCAATGGTCGAAGCGCTCGCCGCGGGCATGCGCCCATTCGAGCAGCTTGACCGTGCCGTTGACCGCCGGACCCTCCTCGTCTCCGGTGACCAGAAACGCGATCGAGCCGGGAAAATCGGGATTGTCGCGCACGAACTGGATCGCCGCTGCGGTCATCCCGGCCAGCCCGCCTTTCATGTCGCAGGCCCCGCGCCCGTGCAGCACGCCGTCGATGATCGCGCCGGAAAACGGATCGTGGCCCCAGCGCGCCGTGTCGCCCGGCGGCACCACATCGGTGTGGCCGGCAACCACGAACACCGGGCTGGCGCTGCCGAAGCGGGCATAGAGATTGTGGACATCCGGATAGCCCGCTTCGCTGAAGACCGGCCGATGCACCGTGAAGCCGGCAGCCGCCAGTTCGGTCGCCAGCAGCGCGAGCGCGCCCCCTTCATGGGGCGTGACAGACGGGCAGCGCACGAGCGCCTGCGCCAGCGCGACGGGATCAGCCCCCACGAGCGTTGTCAGCATGGCATCAGTCGCGCAGCAGGTCGTTGATCGCGGTCTTGGAGCGCGTCTGCGCATCCACGGTCTTGACGATCACGGCGCAATACAGCGACGGGCCGGGCGAGCCGTCCGGCAGCGGCTTGCCAGGCAGAGAGCCGGAAACCACGACCGAATAGGGCGGCACCTTGCCGATGTGAACCGCGCCGGTGCTGCGGTCGATGATCTTCGTCGAGGCGCTGATGAACACGCCCATCGAAATGACCGACCCTTCACCCACGACGACGCCCTCGACCACCTCGGAGCGCGCGCCGACAAAGCAGTTGTCCTCGATGATGGTCGGGTTGGCCTGAAGCGGCTCCAGCACGCCGCCAATGCCGACCCCGCCGGAAAGGTGTACGTTTTTGCCGATCTGCGCACAGGAACCGACCGTGGCCCAGGTATCGACCATCGTGCCCTCGTCGACGCGGGCGCCGACATTCACGAAGGAAGGCATCAGCACCACATTGCGGGCAATGAAGGCCGAGTGGCGCACGACCGCGCCGGGCACCATGCGGAAGCCTGCTTCCCGGAACCGGTTGGCACCCCAGCCATGGGTCTTGGTCTGGACCTTGTCCCAGCCATAGACCGGGCTGTCCGCAGAACCAGCATTGTCGCTGTCGAACGGCATCACGGCGTTGTCGTTGAGCCGGAAAGACAGCAGCACGGCCTTCTTCAGCCACTGATGGGTGACCCAGGCACCATCAATTTTCTCTGAAACGCGCAAGGCACCGCTGTCGAGCAAGCCGAGTGCCTCCGTGACGGCGTCCCGGACGCGGCCCGATGTGGCGGGGCTCACGCTGGCCCGATCCTCCCAGGCAGCCTCGATGCTGCGGGCGAGATCGTTGGTGTTTGCCGAATGCTGGCTCATGGCCGTCAGTCCCCGGGAATGTCATGCGCGAATGCTGGCGCACGAAAAGCCGATGAAGCGCTCCCAGTCAAGCGCGCTGCAGGCTGCCGGCGGCGCCGCATCCCGCATAGCCGCTGCTGTAGACCAACGGGATCGATCAAATTTGAGCGAAAGTGGCAAGTCAAATCGAAGCTGTTTCTGCCATCAATGGTGAGGGATGGACTTTGACGGGACGACCATGAACAGCTTTCCGGGCATGAAGGGACGTCGTGATGCCTACCGGCTGGCGCTGCTTGTCGCAGCAGGCGCCATCCTGGCGTCGGTTGCGCTCACGCTCGCAGCCCTGCACACCGTGGTGCCGGCCACCATGCTGTCGATCGTTCCTCACGCCGCTGCGATCACCGTCATCGTCGCAGCAGCTATCAGCGCCATCGTCGCCGGCCCGACATGCCTGATGCTGTGTCTCGAAATCCTGCGCGCGAACCAACTTGGCGAGCAGATCAGGCGCGCGGCGCTCACCGATCCCTTGACCGGACTTCCGAACCGCGCTGCCCTGCTTGACCGATTGAAGGAGGCGATCGATGCCTGCCGGCGGGCCGGACAGACCGGCGCGCTGCTGTACATCGATCTCGATCATTTCAAGATGATCAACGATCACCACGGCCATGCCGGCGGCGATGCGGCGCTGCGCCATGCCGCGCAGATCATGCGGGAGACCGTGGAGCCCGGCATGGTGCTCGGCCGCTTCGGCGGCGAGGAGTTTGTGGCGTTTGCCCATGATTCCGGCAGGGCGGCCGCGACCGCGATGGCCATGATCCTGGCACTCCGGTCCACATCCGTCGAGCACCACGGCACCGACATCTGCGTCACCGCCAGCATCGGCATTGCGGTGATGGGCGACGCTGCCACGCCCGAAGCCCTGCTCGCCAACGCCGACCGTGCTCTCTATCTCGCGAAGTCCGCGGGCCGCGACCGGGTTGTGCATCACGAGGACATCCGCGATCTCGAAGCTGTCCTGCGCAGGACAGCGACACCGCGCCAGCAGCAGGACTTGGCGGCTGCCGCCTGATCAGCGCACGGCGCGCAGGAAGCCGGTCAGATCGCTGGTGATGTGGTGGACATGGCCGGCGTCGATCGCGGCCTGCTCCCATGCCTCGCGGAACGGATCGGGGGTCTTGGGCAGGATCAGCACCGTCTTCATGCCCACATCATGCGGCACGATCAGGTTCTTCTCGATGTCCTCGAACATCGCCGCCCGGGTCGGGTCGACGCCGTGCCGCGCGAAGAATTGGTCGAACGTGGCCCGCTCCGGCTTCGGCGTGAAGCCCGCTTCGATGATACCGAACAGGCCATCGAACTTGTCGAGAATGCCGAGCTTTCCGGCGATGTTCTCGGCATGCTTGATCGTGCCGTTTGTCAGGATCAGCTTGCGGCCCGGAAGGTCGGCAATGGCCTGACCGAGCGCAGGGTCGGGCTCCAGCGCAGCCAGATCGATGTGGTGCACGAAATCGAGGAAGTCATCCGGCTTGATGTCGTTCTCGCGCATCAGGCCCTTCAGGGTCGTGCCATAGCGATGATAGTAGTATTTCTGGAGCGCGCGAGCCGAGAGCCCGTCAAGGCCGAACAACTCGGTCACGAACAGCGTGATCCGCGCATCGACCTGCGGCCAGACACGCGCCTCGTGCGGGTACAGCGTGTTGTCGAGATCGAACACCCACGTATCGACATGGGCGAAATCGCGTTTGACTGTAAGGGCAATCGGATGCTGGTTCAAAGGAGACCCGGGAGTGATGCGCCGCCACGAAAAGCGGAGCTCTTAGATGGGCCTTTCAGACTGCATGACAATGGTTAAACCCGTGTGAGGGCCAGGAACTGGTGGGGGACAAGGCGCGCATCAGCCCGCCCGGCCCAGATGCGCATCCAGCGCACGCTTGAGCACATCCTTCATCGGTTCGGAAGCAGCCAGGATCTCGGCCGCCTTGAAGAAATCGAGCCCGGCAAAGGCGCCCACATCCGGCCGCAGCAGAAGGTCGGGCGGACTGCGCTCGATCATGCGCTGCACGACCGAACTCATCAGGATCTGTGACGCCCCGAACATCGCCTCCAGCGGCTCCGGCACGCGCCGGTCCGAAACGAAGGCCGCACCGCAGACATCGACGGCAATCACGAAGCGCCGGCCATCCACGAGATGCTGGTAAGGCAAGGGGTTCACCGCCCCGCCATCGATCAGCACCTGATCGTGGATCACGACCGGACGCACCATGCCGGGCAGCGCCATCGAGGCCCCGACGGCCGGCGTCAGCGCGCCACTCGACAGCACGACCTCGCTGCGCATGTGGAAATCGGTCGCAACCGCCATGAACGGGATCTTCAAGGCTTCGAAACGGTCGGGAACGGCCTCGGGCCAGAACAGGTCCAGCAACCGCTCGCCATCGACCAGCACCGGGTTGCCGAGCCCGGACCGGTTGATCAACTGCGAGAGCTTGCCGACCCTGGCCTCAAGCAGCTTGGCCACCACGCGCGGCCGCTGGCGGAACGATGCCAGCACGAACGCCCTGAGGGCACGCCCCGGCATGCCTGCCGCATAGGCAGCGCCGATGATCGCGCCAATCGACGAACCGGCCAGCGCGACCGGCCTGATGCCAAGCTCGTCCAGCGCCTCCAGCGCCACGATGTGGGCCAGCCCGCGCGCGCCGCCTGCGCCAAGTGCCAGCGCCACCTGCGGGCCGACGATGGGCAGGTGCGTGACGGCCGGCAGCAAGCCCCCCATCAGGCGAGGAAGCCGCGGAGCGCCGCCAGCGTGCCCGGCGCATCCTCCTCGACCACGAAATGCCCGCCTGAGACCTGCGTGCCGACAGCATCAGGCGCGAACGAGCCGCGCCAGACATCGAGCGGGTTCACGTCCTTGCCAGTCAGATAGAAGTTGCCCCAGACCAGCAGCGTCGGACAGCCCACGACCTTGCCGGCCTTGAGATCGGCCAGATCGGCGTCGAGATCGAGCGTGGCTCCGGCCCGGTAATCCTCGCACATGGCGTGGATGCGGGTGGGGTCATTGCAACTGGCCCGGTAGCTCGCCAGCGCCCCGGACGAAAACGCGTCCAAACTGGCGCTGGCCGTCCATTTGGCCATCAGCCCTTCGAAATAAGCCGCCGGGTCAAGCCCGATCTCGCGTTCGGGGCCGGGCTTCTCACCAGCGAGAAACGTCCAGTGCGCGCCCGGCATTGCACCTGCCTTGATCTGCTTCCAGACGAAGAAGGTCGGCAGGATGTCGAGCAGGGCGAGCCTGGTCAGCCGCCCGGGATGATCCAGCGCCAGCCGGTAGGCCACGCGTGCCCCCCGGTCGTGGCCGACCACCGCGAAGGTGACGTGGCCAAGCTGCTCCATGATCGCGACGATGTCCTTGCCCATCTCGCGCTTGGCATAGCGCGCGCCGCCCTCGCTCGGCGGAGCGGAGGACCAGCCATAACCGCGCAGGTCGGGACATATCACCGTGTGCGTCTGAGCCAGTTGCGGCGCAATGCGGTGCCACATCGCATGGGTCTGCGGAAAGCCATGGATCAGCACGAGCGGTGGCCCCGAGCCGCCGACGCGGGCGAAGATGCGGCCCTCGTCGCCATCCAGCCATTTTGCCTCGAAACCGGGAAACAGCGCGGATGTGTCATTCATCGAAAAGGCCTCGTCAGCTCAGAGCCCGCCAGCCGATGTCCCGGCGGCAGAACCCGCCATCCCATGTGATAGCATCAACCGCAGCATAGGCCTTCGCACGCGCCGCCGCCACTGTCGGCCCGAGCCCGACGAGATTGAGCACGCGGCCGCCATTGGCAGTGACCACGCCGCCCTGCTCGGCCGTTCCGGCGTGGAACACCAGGACGCCATCGAGCGCCTCGGCCGTGCCGATGCCCTCGATCACAGCCCCTTTTTCAGGCGTGCCGGGATAGCCGCGCCCGCACATCACGACCGTGAGCGCAGCGTCGTCCCACCAGCGCACGTCGACATTGGCCAGCAGGCCGTCACACGCCGCCAGCAAGGCCGCGACCAAGTCGGACTTCATGCGCGGCATCAGCACCTCGCATTCCGGATCGCCGAAGCGGGTGTTGTATTCGATCAGCTTCGGGCCCTCATCGGTGATCATCAGCCCGGCGAACAGGATGCCGGTGAACGGCGTGCCGCGCCGCGCCATCGCCGCCATCGTCGGACGGATGATCGTGGCCATGACCTCATCCTGCAGGGCTGCCGTCATCACCGGCGCGGGCGAATAGGCCCCCATGCCGCCCGTGTTCGGCCCGGTATCGCCCTCGCCGACGCGCTTGTGATCCTGCGCCGACGCCAGCGGCAAGGCGGTCTTGCCATCACACAGGGCAAAGAAGCTGACCTCCTCGCCGACCATGCACTCCTCGATGACGACCTCGGCACCGGCTTGCCCGAGGCCACCGGCAAACATCATCTCAAGCGCCTCCTCGGCTTCCTCCAGGGCTTGAGCCACCACCACGCCCTTGCCGGCGGCCAGCCCGTCAACCTTGATCACGATCGGCGCGCCATGGGCGTAGACATGGGCCAGCGCCGGCTCCAGCGCATCGAAACGGGCATAGTCCGCCGTCGGGATGCCGGCTTCCCGGCACAACGCCTTGGTGAAGGCCTTGGAGCCCTCCAGCCGCGCCGCGGCCTTGCGCGGGCCGAAAGCCTTGATGCCAGCGGCTGTCAGATCATCGACCAGCCCGGCCACAAGCGGCCCTTCTGGCCCGACCACGACGAGCCCGACATCATGGCTGGCGCAGAAGGCGATGACATCGCCGTGGTTGGCGACGTCCATGGCGACGTTGACGCCGCACCGGGCCGTGCCCGGATTGCCCGGGGCGATGAACAGCATGTCGCACAACGGCGAGGCGGAGATTTTCCAGGCCAGCGCATGTTCGCGGCCGCCCGAACCGATCAGCAGAATGTTCATGCGCGCGGTTTAGCCCCAAGCCGGTGCGTTGTTCAATGGCCTTGCTGCCACCCCCTCCCCGGACGCCCGGAAACCTGCCACAACCACGGCATGGAGCCTGAGTCGAACCCTGCCACGAATGCGCTCGAGTGGAGCGTTTCCGACCTGTCCGGCGCGCTGAAACGCACGATCGAAGACCAGTTCGGCTTTGTCCGGGTGCGCGGCGAGATTTCCGGCTATCGCGGCCCCTCTGCCTCCGGCCATGTCTATTTCTCGCTGAAGGACGCCAACGCCAAGATCGACGCGGTGATCTGGAAGGGCGTGTTTGGCCGCCTGAAGACAAAGCCGCAGGAAGGGCTGGAGGTCATCGCCACCGGCAAGATCACCACTTTCCCCGGCAAATCCTCGTACCAGATCATCATCGACCACATCGAGCCTGCCGGCCTTGGCGCTCTGATGGCCCTGCTGGAAGAACGGCGGCGCAAGCTGGCGGCTGAGGGCCTGTTCGATGAAGCCCGAAAGCAGCTCCTGCCCTATCTGCCGGAGGTGATCGGCGTTATCACCTCGCCTACCGGCGCGGTCATTCGCGACATCCTGCACCGGCTGGAGGACCGCTTTCCTCGCCGGGTTCTGGTCTGGCCGGTGCGCGTGCAGGGCGAGACCAGCGGCGCGGAGGTTGCAGCCGCGATCAGGGGCTTCAATGCGCTGGTTCCGGGCGGCGCGATCCCGCGCCCCGATGTGCTGATCGTGGCACGCGGTGGCGGCTCGCTCGAAGACCTGATGAGCTTCAACGACGAGGCCGTCGTGCGGGCCGCAGCCGCCTCCGGCATTCCGCTGATCTCGGCGGTGGGCCATGAGACCGACTGGACATTGATCGACTATGCCTCGGACCTGCGCGCGCCCACGCCAACGGGCGCAGCGGAAAAGGTTGTCCCTGTGCGCAGCGAACTGCTGGCCACGGTCGACGACCTGTCTCGCCGACGTGCCGCAGCCATCCGCCGCCTTTTCGAGCAGCGCCGCCAGGGCCTGCGCGCTGCGGCACGGGCGCTGCCAAGCCGCGAGACCTTGCTCAACGTGCCGCGCCAGAGGCTCGATCTTGCGGCGACGCGCCTTCCCGCCGCGCTGCGCGCCAATGCGCTCGGCTTCGAGCGCCGGTTGTCAGCCCTGAGCCAGCGCCTGCAACGTCGCTCGCCACAGGTGCGCCTCGGCATGGCACGTGAGCGGCTGGCCGCGTTGACTCAACGCCTCATCGCCGCCCGCCAAGCGATTCTGCGCGAAGAGAAAAAGCACATCGGCCGCGAGCGCGAACGTCTCGACCAGTTGCTGATGCGGGGACGCCGCGCGCTCGCCTCGATGGCCAGCCAGCGCCGAGCCAGCGTCGCCGCCAGCGCGCAATTGCTGGAAGCGCTGAGCTATACCGGTGTGCTGAAGCGCGGCTTTGCGCTGGTGCGCGACGCCGGCGGCAACCCGGTCAGGAGCACAGCCTCGGCCCAGCCCGGCAATGCGCTGACAGTCGAGTTCGCCGATGGCAAGGTGGCTGTGACAGTGGATGGCGGCAGCGGACAGCCCCGCCCTCAGCCAAGGCCGAAGCCAGGCCAGCCGCTGCCGAGCCTGTTCGACTGAATCAATCGCGCGACGAGGACTCAGCGCCGGATGATCGTGCCCGCGCCAGCATCGGTGAACAGCTCGATCAGCACCGCGTGCGGCACCTTGCCATCGAGGATGACCACCGCCTCGACGCCCTTTTCCAGCGCGTAGATGCAGGTCTCGATCTTGGGGATCATGCCGCCGGTGATGGTGCCGTCGGCAATCAGCTTGCGGCACTGCTCCATGGTCAGTTCCTTGATCAGCTGCTTGTTCTTGTCGAGCACGCCTGGCACATCCGTGAGCAGAAGCAGGCGCTTGGCGCCGAGCGCACCGGCAATGGCACCGGCGAATGTGTCGGCATTGACGTTGTAGGTCTGGCCATCCGCCGCCGAGCAGACAGGCGCCAGCACCGGAATCAGCTCCGCCTTGAGCACGGCGTTGAGCACGGTCGTATCGACATTCTCGGGCTCGCCGACAAAGCCCAGATCGAGGATCTGCTCGATCTTCGAATCGGGATCGACCATGGTCCGGTGCACCTTGCGCGCCGTGACCATGTTGCCATCCTTGCCGCACAGACCGATGGCCTTGCCGCCCTCACGGGTGATGTAGCCCACGATCTCCTTGTTCACGGAACCGGCCAGAACCATCTCCACGACATCCACCGTGGCGGCATCGGTGACGCGAAGGCCCTGCTTGAACTCGCTCTTGATGTTGAGCTTGTCGAGCATGCGCGCGATCTGCGGCCCGCCGCCATGGCAGACCACCGGCTTGAGGCCCGATTGCTCGAGCAGCACCACGTCCTCCGCGAAATCCTCGGCAGTGGCTGCGTCGCCCATGGCATTGCCGCCATACTTGATGCAGACGACCTGCTGGTCATAGCGCTGCATGTGCGGCAGGGCCTGCACCAGAAGTTCAGCCTGAAGCGAGGGCGAAAGCTTCGAAAGGTCGGTCATGGGGCGGGGCTCCGGCGCGCTTGCCAGACAGGCAGCGCTCAGGTGGCAGTGAGGGGCGGCTCGATCGCCGCGCTTCTAGCCGATCGTCCGCGCCTGTGAAAGCGCCTTCACGCGCCACGTCTGATGAGTGGCAGCACGGCGAGGCCCAGCCAGCTCGCGATCATCAGCATGCCGCCGATCGGGCTCGCCATCGGAAACAGCCTTTGCCCGGCCAGAGCCCGCATCGCCAGATCGCCGGAGAACAAAACCACACCGAAAGCGAGCACAGAGATCAGGACAACAGCCGCGCGCCCTGGCAGCAGTTCGAGCTTGCGCGCCGCCGTCAGCGCCACCAGTGCGGCAGCATGAATCAGCAGCATCTGCGCCGCAATCGCCGCCGAGGGCTGGCCTGCATGGGTGGCATAGGCCCAGAGCCCGACGCCCAGCGCGCCGAACAGGCCGGCAATCATCAGATGAACTTGGCTTGCACGCATGATGGAACGGTGTCACGCGGAGGCGGCACCCACAAGGGCGCATATGAGCACACCGCGCCGGTTCGCCGCCGCCGGATTGCGCGGCGCTACTGGCCGCGCTCGCTCAGCAGGCGCGCAATACTGGCGCGCAGGTCCGCAATGCCATCGCCGTCACGGCTTGATGTCAGCGCGATCTCGGGAAAAGCCGCCGGACGACGCTTGATGGCCGCAGCCGTGCGCTCCAGAAGCGCCGGAATCTCGGACTTCTTCACTTCATCGGCCTTGGTCAGCACGATCTGGTAGGACACGGCGGCCTTGTCGAGCGTCTCCAGAACCTCGGTGTCGACCTCCTTGAGGCCGTGGCGGGCATCGATCAGCAGATAGACGCGCGCCAGGTTGGGCCGCCCGCGCAGATAGTCGTGTATCAGCTTGGTCCAGGTCTCGACCTTCTGTTTGCCGACAGCCGCAAACCCGTAGCCCGGCATGTCGACGAGCGTGGCACGATCACCGATACGGAAGAAGTTGAGTTGCTGGGTGCGGCCCGGCGTGTGCGACGTGCGGGCCAGAGCCTTGCGGCCCGTCAGCGCGTTGACGAGGCTGGATTTGCCGACATTCGAGCGGCCCGCCAGCGCGAACTCGAACCCGGCCATGGGTGGCAGGCCGTCAGCCTTGCTGGCCGCCCAGATGAATTGCCAGTCGCCGGCAAACAGCTTGCGGCCGGCTTCGGTGAAGTCAGGTTCCTGATCGGTCATGGCGCGTCTTACGCGACCGCGCGCAGCGCGTCGATATCCGCGCCGGCAATCAGCGCCACATTCGCCTGGATGGTCTCGATGGGCCAATCCCACCACCGGATCGCCAGCAGGGCGGAGATGATCGCCGCATCGAAGCGCAGGTGCTTGACGATTCCCGGATTGCCGACAACGACCGCATAGGGCGGCACATCCTTCGCGACGACCGCGTGGGCGCCGATAATGGCACCGTCGCCTACCGTGACGCCCGGCATGATGACGGCATCGCGACCGATCCAGACATCGTTTCCGATCACCAAGTCGCCGCGGCTTGTCAGCCCGTCCGCGCTGAACGCGGGCTTGTCGGTGAACCCGACCATGTTGAACGGATAGGTCGAGAACCCGCCCATCGGGTGGTTGGCCCCGTTCATGATGAACTGCGCGCCCTGGGCTATCGCCACAAACTTGCCGATGATCAGCCGGTCGCCGATGAAATCGAAATGGTAGCGCACGCAGCGGGCCTCGAAGTGCTCGGGGCCTCGCGAGTCGTCGTAGTAGGAGAAGTAGCCCACCTCGATCAGCGGGCTTTTCACCACCGCCCTGAGATAGGCGGTGCCCTTCCAGCCCGCGATCGGGTGGCGGATCGATGGGTCAGGGACCGGCATGGCCGGCCCCCGTCAGGCCAACTGTTCCGCCAGGGCGATCGTCAGCTCTTGCCGGCATCCGGCGCTGGCTTCTTGCCGAACATCGACTTGAGGTTGTCCCACAGCTCGATCTTGGTGCCGAACTTCTTCATGATGTAAGCCTGCTGGAGGATCGACAGGAAGTTGTTCCAGGTCCAGTAGATCACGAGGCCGGCGGGGAACGAGCCGAGCAGGAAGGTGAAGAACACCGGCATCCAGGTGAACACCATCTTCTGCACCGGGTCGGTCGGCTCCGGATTGAGCTTCATCTGCACGAACATCGTGATGCCCATCAGGATCGGCCAGACGCCGAGTAGCAGCATTGCCGGCACCGCGAAGGGCAGCAAACCGAACAGGTTGAAGATCGAGGTCGGGTCCGGCGCGGCCAGATCCCTGATCCAGCCGAAGAACGGCGCATGCCGCATCTCGATGGTTACGAACAGCACCTTGTAGAGCGCGAAGAAGACCGGGATCTGGATCAGCACCGGCCAGCAGCCCGCCAGCGGATTGATCTTTTCCTTCTTGTAAAGCTCCATCAGCGCCTGCTGCTGCTTCATCTTGTCATCGGCGAAGCGCTCGCGGATCGAGACCATTTCTGGCTGGACAGCCTTCATCTTGGCCATCGAGGCGTAGGACTTGTTCGCCAGCGGGAAGAAGATCAGCTTGATCAGCACGGTGACCAGCAGGATCGCCACGCCGAAATTGCCGAACAGGTGATAGAACCAGTCGATGGCATAGAACATCGGCTTGGTGATGAAATAGAACCAGCCCCAGTCGATCATCAGATCGAAACGCTTGATGTTCTGGGACGCTTCATAGCCGTCGATGGTGGCGACTTCCTTGGCCCCGGCGAAGAGCCGCGTCGTCGCGCCTGCGCTGGTGCCGGGAGCGATGGTCACGCCTTCGCCGAGATAGTCGACCTGGAAGGTCTTGTTGCCAGCCATGTTGACCGAGTAGCGGCCTTCGAACTTGCGCTCCTGATCGGGGATCACGGCAGCGGCCCAATACTTGTCGGTGATGCCGAGGAAGCCGCTGGTCAGGTCCTTCCAGACCTTGCCGCGCTGGGAGCCGCCGAGCACGGCCTCCTTCTCGACGTTGTCATAGGTGTATTCCTGCAGGCCATTGTTGCCGAGAACACCGATCAGGCCCTCGTGAAGCACGAAGTAGCCTTGCGTCACCGGCTTGCCATGGCGTGCAACCAGACCATACGGGAACAGCGTCAACGGCGCGCCGGTGCCATTTTCGACCGTGTCGGCCACGTTGAACATCGCGTTCGCATCGACCCCGATCACGCGCTTGAAGGTCAGGCCCTGCCCGTTGTTCCAGGTCAGGGTCACTGGCTGTGCCGGGGTCAGCGTCGTCCTGTCAGCCGTCCACAAGGTCTGCGGGCCTGGCACTGCCGCCGCGACGCCGGCGCCCGGCGCCCAGCCGAAATCGGCATAATAGGCGTTGGGGCCGTTCTGCGGTGAAAACAGCACGATGTTGGGGCTCTTGGGATCAACCGTCTCGCGGTAAGCCTTGAGCGACACATCGTCGATGCGTCCGCCCAGCAAAGAGAGAGAGCCCATCATGCGCGGGGTGTCGATGGTCACGCGCGGCGATGCCTGCAGAGCGGCCTCACGGGTGACCGCTCCTGGCAGCGCCGGCACGGTGCCGGGGGTCACGGCGTTGGGCGTTGCCACGCCGGGTGCGGCAGCACCGGGTGCGACGCCCGGTGTCGGCGTCACCACACCGGGTTGCGCCGGCTGGATCTGCTGCGCAGCCTTGCGCTGCTGTTCCATCTGCGGAACACCATAAAAGTAGTTCCAGCCCAGCAGAACCACCGCTGACAGCACGATCGCAAGCAGGAGGTTCTTGTTGTCTTCGCGGTTCATCATGACCGTTTCGTCTCGTGTTGTGCTGAGCGAGTTGCGTCGGCAGTTCGATGGGTGTTGGCAGGTCTGTCGGCGTTCGCGGGCCTTGCTGCGTCGACAACGACCGTCGCTGGCTGCTGTGTCCGCTGCGGGCGAGCTTTGGTCAAGGCATCCCGGAAGCTGCGCACCAACTCGCCGTACCCTGCACTGATTGTTTCCGGCCTCGCCACCGCCACGATGTCGCGGTCCGTCGTGTTTTCGGCATAGGCTTCGTGGGCGGCCGCCCTCAGCCTGCGCCGGATGCGGTTGCGTTTCACCGCATTGCCCGCCTTCCGCGAGGCCGTCAGGCCGATCCGGATGCCGACGCCATCATCTGGCCGGTCCAGAACCTGGATGGCCAAAGCGGACGAACGAAAGCGGCGACCGTTACCAGCCGCCGCCTGAAACTCTGATCGCTTGGTGAGATGGACCAGGCGCGGTGCGGACGTGCGCATGCAGTCCTCCAGAACCCTTGCCGTCACAACGCTGAACGACGCATCGATGCAAGGAAGACACCTTGCTGGCAGCAGGACCGCCTCACGCAGTCCTGCCCCGATCGTCACGCCGAGAGGCGCTTGCGACCGTGGGCGCGACGGGCAGCGAGCACCTTGCGGCCACCGACAGTGGCCATGCGGGCGCGGAAACCGTGACGGCGCTTCCGCACGAGCTTGCTTGGCTGATAAGTTCTCTTCACGGAACGTCTCCGGTCTTCAACTGGGGCGAGGAGGATGCCGCGTCGCAAAACGCTGCCATCCGGCCCACTCGCATGATATCGCAAAAAGGAGGGCGCGCACCGAAAGGCGCGCACCAGACTTGGGCCGGCTTATGACGGATGGAGCCAGCCAAGTCAACCGCGCAGCCGCCCTTCCGGCAGCCCGGGATCCGGCCCCGAACCGGACCTGGAACAGGACAAAGAGAAGGGCAAGGTGCGGTGCGGCACAGACCGCACACCCGGACTCGGCAGATGGCCGGACAAGACGGCATATGGGCCGGTTCGCCGCTTGCGAGGGCATTCGCCGTGGGTTACGCGATAGGAATGTTCGAACAGATCGGAAACCGCCATGGCTGAGGTTCTGAGGCCTGATCTGTGTGTGATCGGGGCCGGTTCGGGCGGCCTGTCCGTGGCGGCGGCAGCGGCAATGTTCGGCGTGCAGGTCGTGCTGGTCGAGCGTCACAAGATGGGCGGGGACTGCCTCAACGTCGGCTGCGTGCCATCCAAGGCCCTCATCGCGGCAGCGCACCGGGCGGAGGATATCCGCCGCGCCGGCCCGTTCGGCCTCGTGGCTCCCGCGCCGCAGGTGCATTTCGCCCGCGTCCAGGCTCATGTCGCGCAAGTGATCGACGCGATTGCCCCGAATGATTCGGTCGAGCGTTTCACCAGCCTGGGCGTGCGTATGCTGTCCGGTGAGGCCAGCTTCCTCGATCGGCGCACCATCCGCGTCGGCGAGATCGAGGTGCAGCCGCGCCGCTTCATTGTCGCCACCGGCTCGCGCCCTGCGACCCCACCCGTGCCCGGGCTCGAGACGGTGCCTTATCTGACCAACGAAACGGTGTTTGACCTGACGGCACGGCCCGAGCATCTGGTCGTGCTCGGTGGCGGGCCCATCGGCACGGAGCTTGGCCAATCCTTCCGCCGTCTCGGCGCGCAGGTTACGCTAATCGAATTCGGTCGCCTGCTTGGCCGCGAGGACGAGGAGGCAGCCGGCTTTGCGCTCCGCTCCCTCAGGGCCGACGGCGTCGATGTCCGCGAGCGTGCCAAGGCGGTCAAGGTCGAAGGCGAGGCTGGCGCCATCCGCGTCACGCTGGACAGCGGCGAGGTCATCGCCGCCTCGCATCTTCTGGTCGCGGCAGGCCGCACGCCCAACATCGAGGCTCTCAACCTGGATGCTGGCGGCATCCGCTACAATGCGAAGGGCATTGATGTCGATGCGGGCCTCAAGACCTCGAACCGCCGCATCTACGCCATCGGCGATTGCGCGACCGGCGCGACGGACGGGCTGCAATTCACCCATGTCGCCAACTATCACGCCGGCATTGTCATCCGGAACGCGCTATTCCGACTTCCCGCAAAAGTCAGCAACCACGCCATTCCGCGCGTGACCTACTGCGACCCTGAAATCGCCAGTGTCGGGATGAGCGAAGAAGCCGCCCGTGCGGCTGGGCACAAGGTGCAGATCCTGCGCTGGCCCTTTGCCGAGAACGACCGTGCCCAGGCCGAGCGCGCGCCCGATGGCATGATCAAGGTCGTGATCGACAAGAAGAGCCGCATCCTCGGCGTGGTGATCGCAGGCAAGAATGCCGGTGACCTGCTGTTGCCATGGATCATTGCTGTCCAGAAGGGCTGGAAGATCGGCGAAATGACCGGCTTCGTCTTCCCCTATCCCACATTGTCGGAGGTTTCCAAGCGCGTGGCCGTCACCCATTTCGGCCCTCTCGCAGGAAAGCCATGGATTCGCCGCATCCTCGGGTTCTTGAGGAAGCTTGGCTGAGGCACCGCGTTTGGACGCATCAAAGATCGACACCAGCAATGCCACTCCCGATCCGCCTCCGGCGCGGTCGCGCTGGCGCATGGGCCTGTCGCTGAAGCTGCTGACACTGACCATCATCTTCGTGATGGTGGCGGAGATCCTGATCTTCGTGCCCTCAGTGGCCAACTTCCGCCGCAACTGGCTCGATGATCGGCTGGCAGCGGCGCAGGTCGCCGTGATGGTGCTGGAAGCCTCGCCGCGCGAAGGCTTGCCGGCTGGCCTCGAAACCCAGTTGCTGGACGGTGTCGGAGCGCTGGCCATCGCGGCGCGTGCCGGCGGTGCCCGTCGCCTGCTGGCACAGGAGAACCTGCCACCGGAAGTGGGCCGGACCGTCGATCTGCGCGACAATGGGCGCATGACATCGATCATCGAGAGCTTCGACATCCTGTTCAACGGTGCCGAGCGGCGCATCCGCGTCATCGGCCGCTCGATGGGTGAGGCGGATTTCGTCGAAATCGTCATCGACGAGCGACCGCTCCGCCATGCCATGCTGGAGTTCGCCCGCAACATCGCCTGGATCTCGCTGTTCATTGCCGTCATGACAGCCGGCCTGCTCTTCCTGGCGCTGAGTTGGCTGATCATCCGCCCGGTCAAGCGGCTGGCGGGCAACGTCATGGCCTTCGCCGGTGATCCCGAAGACCCCAACCGCATCGTCAGGCCCTCCGGCCGGCACGACGAGATCGGCGACGCCGAAATCGCCCTCGCCGGCATGGAACGGACACTGGCCAGTTCCCTGCGTGAGAAAAAGCGGCTCGCCGCCGTGGGCCTCGCCGTGAGCAAGATCAACCATGACCTGCGCAACATGCTGGCTTCGGCGCAGTTGCTGTCGGACAGGATCGGCGAATCGAAGGATCCGTCCGTGCAGCGCTTCGGCCCCAAGCTGATCGCAACCCTCGGCCGCGCCATCGATTTCTGCCAGTCAACGCTGGCCTATGGCCGGGTCACCGAACCTGATCCGCAGCGCAGACCGGTGTCGCTGGCGGCGCTGGCCAGCGATGTTGGCGACATGCTGGGCTATGGTCAGCCCGGACAGCCGCGCCTCGACAATCGTGTCAGTACCGCAATGCGCGTCTCGCTCGATCCGGACCAGATGTTCCGCGTGCTGTCGAACCTGCTGCGCAATGCCGGGCAGGCGCTGGCCGCGTCACGCACCGCCGACCCGGTCGTCACCATCACCTGCGAGCAGGTCGAGGGGCGCAGCATCATCCGCGTTGCCGACAATGGCCCCGGCGTGCCTCAGCGGGCGCGCGGCCTGCTGTTCGAAGCCTTCAGCGGCTCGACGACCGCTGGCGGCACCGGGCTTGGCCTTGCCATTGCTGCCGAACTGGTGCGCCTGCACGGCGGCAGCATCGAACTGGAGCCGAGCGAAACCGGCGCGGTCTTCCGCATCGAGATCTGAGCAAAGCCGCCCGCCTGTTCAGGACGACGGCAGCGGAATGAGTTCGCTGTCGCCCGGCACGCCATCAAACTTGCCGGTTTTCCACGCTTCCTTGGCCTGATCGATGCGCTCCTTCGAGGATGACACAAAGTTCCACCAGATGTGGCGCGGCCCGTCCATGGGATCGCCGCCAATCAACATCAGGCGCGCGTTGGACAGCGCCAGAACCGAAATCCGGTCGCCCGGACGGAAAATCAGCAGCCGCCCTGCCCCGAAGCTGTCGCCGGCAATGTCGATCTCGCCCGACACGACATAGATTGCCCGCTCCTCATAGTCGGCATCGAGCGGCAGGATCGCGCCCGGGGCCAGCACCGCCTCGGCATAGAGCGCAGCCCATGGAAAGCTCACCGGCGAGGTCTCACCATAGGCCGAACCCATGATCAGCCGCGTGCGCAGGCCATTGTCGCGAATGACCGGAAGGTCTTCCGCACCGTGATGAACGAAGGCCGGCGGCTGTTCCTCATGCGTCTTGGGCAAGGCCGCCCAGGCCTGGATGCCGAACAGGCGCGAGCCCCGTGCCCTGATATCGGGTGCCGTGCGCTCGGAATGGGTGATGCCGCGCCCGGCGGTCATCAGGTTGAGTTCGCCCGGCCGGATCGCCAGTTCGGTGCCCAGCGAATCGCGGTGCATGATTTCGCCGTCGAACAGGAAGGTCACGGTCGACAGCCCGATATGGGGATGGGGCCGCACATCGAGCCCCTGCCCGAGCAGGAACTCGGATGGCCCCATCTGGTCGAAGAAGATGAACGGTCCAACCATCTTGCGGCCCACCGATGGCAAGGCCCGCCGCACCTCGAACCCGCCAAGGTCACGGGCACGCGGCACGATCACCTGTTCGATGGCCGCGCAGGCATGGACATCGCCGGGTGCCGGATCATCCACAGGCTGGTGTGACATGGGCGCTCCTCGTCAACTCCGTGACTGGAATCTCCCACGCGCCAGCGCACGCCGCAAGCGCACTCCTGCATGATTGGCCACCCTGAGGGGAAACTGGAACCCGCTAGCTTTCCGGATCGAGCGGCGTCAGGCCGGCAGCCTGCCCATCGGCGGACACGGACACCTTCTCGATGCGCGCCTCGGCCTTGCTGAGCAGCAGGTCGCAGCGCTTCTTCAGCGCTTCGCCGCGCTCGTAGATAAGGATCGAGTCCTCGAGTGCGACATTGCCGCTTTCGAGCCGGGCCACGATCTGTTCGAGCTGCTGCAAGGCCTGCTCGAAGGCGAGGTCCTTGATGTCATCGTTGGATTTGGGATCGGCCACGGTTTCGACTCGGCATCACGCTGGGGGTTTGGACCTGACTGTATCGCGCCCATCCGCCTGCGGGGCAAGCACTGTGCTGTCCCGTGCGGCCGTGCCCCTCAGATCGGCAGGGCGGAGGTGCGCTTGATGGTGCGCAGCGTCATCGTTGAATTGACGCGGGAAACGCCGGGCAACTGCGTGATGATCTCGGAATGGATGCGCTCGAAATCGGCGCTGTCCTTGTAGGCCACCTTGACCAGATAGTCGTGATTGCCAGCCAGCAGATAGCATTCGAGCACTTCCTCGAACTGCATGATGGCCTTCTCGAAGCGGTCGAGAGAAGCCCTTCCCTGCTGGTCGAGCGTCACCGAGACATAGGCGGTGCCTGGAAATCCCGCCGTCTTTTCATCGAGCAACATCGCGTAGCCCTTGATGAGCCCGCTCTCTTCCAGTTGCTTGACGCGGCGCAGGCAGGCCGAGGCCGAAAGATGCACGCGTTCGGCAAGTTCGGCGTTCGTGATCCGGCCATTCTCCTGCAGAAGCCGGAGGATCGTCCTGTCGCGGGCGTCAAGGTCCGGCAACAGCATGGCGGGTCTATATGCGTTCTCGTTCATCCATCCGTCTCGTTCAACAAGTAAAACAAAATTTCAATTGTTAAAAAAGAACGGCAGAAACAAAGCAAAATACTAATCCCCGTCGAATTGAGCGCTCAGTGACAGTCTGATTAAAAAATTCAAGATTTCAAAATCATTGATGGAATAAGTCGCCTTCGACCCTTCCGATGCGATCAACGCGTAAACACATTCCCTTACGAAAGCCAGCATACCAGCGTCTGGATCTTCGTCGAGAACAGCGCGATCAACCACATCCGTTCAATCAGTCGCATAAACTTCGAAATGTTCGCTGATGTCGGCACGCTTGGTGCCGATCGGCATCGATCAACGCAACGTCGTCCCGTTGCCCGACTTCAAGATCACGAATTCGTGATCGGGCGACGCAGACCAAGGCCGCGTCCAACAGACGCAAGGAGCACGTCGGCACCAGCGCGCATGGGTGTCTCGGGCCGGAATCGTCAGCCGGAGCCCACCGCCAGCGAGAAGGGCGTGCCCTCGAAAGCATCCTCGCCACGTCCGATCCCGGCGATGGCTGTCACCATCCGCCCGTTGCGGCCAAGGATATCATCGGCAATCGCCACGAGCCGGGCATTGGGCGTTGCCGAGGGCGAGGCCTTGCGCAAGGCCAGCGCGATCTCATCCTCGCCACGCAACGGATCGAACATGCAGGCTGAGATGTAGGCAGCGGCGGTCGACCGGCTGATGCCGGCCCAGCAATGGATCACCACCGGGCGCTCGCGATCCCAGCCCCGCATGAACGTTATCAGGCGGCGCACGTGCTCCTCGCCCGGTGTGATGTGCCCGTCCACGGGCTGCACGATGTCCGACACGCCGATGAACAGGTGCCGGTCCGGCGCAATCGAAGGCGGGCGTTCAACAGCGGTGTTGACATTGATCAGCGTCACCACGTGGCTCGCACCGGTTCTGAGCACCGTATCGTGCAGGCGGGACAGGGGTGAAACGTGCAGCGTCGGCATCGCCTTAAACTAGGACGATTCGATCCGGAACGACATGCAAAACCGCCCCGCCCCGATGCAAGCCGCGCAACGGCGATCAGCACAACTGGTCCCTTTGGCGATCCCGCCGCCATCGGGTGCAGCCTTGCATCTGGCAGCGAGCTATCGCATATGAACCTTGGAAGGTTGGTGAAGGACGTAACACTCGCCAATCGGGTCAGGTCCGGAAGGAAGCAGCCCCAACGAGACCGTGCGGGTCTTCGTCCAGCCTTCCACTTTCACCATCGAGCAGCGCCTCGCAGACTCAGGACCAGCGGTCCGCGCAGCGCCGTTGCTCCCATCAGAAGACCCGTGCGCGCATGGCCGAAGAGAACCCCGGCGAGATGCCTGACCAGCCGGGTTTTCTGGATGCCGGCCTGTTGCCCGCGCCGGCCCCGGCAAGCCAAGCTTCGCCCTACAAGGTCCTGGCCCGCAAGTATCGCCCGAAGGATTTCACTGACCTGATCGGGCAGGAAGCGATGGTCCGCACCCTGTCCAACGCCTTCAGTTCGGGACGCATTCCGCAGGCCTGGATGCTGACCGGTGTGCGCGGCGTCGGCAAGACCACCACCGCCCGCATCCTGGCGCGCGGCCTGAACTTCCAGACCGCCGATGGCACCGGCCAGCCCACCATCGAACTGGCAACGCCCGGCATTCATTGCCAGGCCATCATCGAGGGCCGGCACATCGACGTGATGGAGATCGACGCCGCCTCCAACAACAGCGTCGAGAACATCCGCCAGATCAACGATGCGGTGCGCTATTCGCCGGTTTCGGCGCGCTACAAGGTCTATATCATCGACGAAGTGCACATGCTCTCGGGCTCGGCCTTCAACGCCTTCCTCAAGACGCTGGAAGAGCCCCCGCCGCACGCCAAATTCATCTTCGCCACCACCGAGATCCGCAAGGTTCCGGTCACCATCCTGTCGCGCTGCCAGCGTTTCGACCTCAGGCGCATCGAGGCGGGCGTGCTCGTCAGCCATCTGGCGCGCATCTGCGCCGCCGAGCAGGTCGAGGCTGACGAGGAGGCGCTTCAGGCCATTGCCCGCGCTGCCGAGGGCTCGGCCCGCGATGCCATGTCCCTGCTCGACCAGGCCATCGCCCATGCCGCCGGACGGATCGGGCTCGATGACGTGCGGGCCATGCTCGGCCTCGCCGACAGGGCCCGCGTCATCGACCTGTTCGAGCTGCTGCTCAAAGGTGACCTCGCGGCAGCGCTGGCCGAACTGAAGGCGCAGTATGATGCCGGTGCGGACCCCGGCACGGTGCTGGGCGAACTGGCGGAATTCACTCATCTGGTCACCCGCCTCAAGATCGTGCCCGAAGCAGGGAAGGACAGCGCTCTCACCCAGGCCGAGCGCGTGCGCGGCAGCGCTTTTGCCGAAACCCTCTCGGTCCGCGTGCTCTCCCGGACCTGGCAGATGCTGCTCAAGGGCATCGCAGAGGTGAAGGAGGCCGGCAGGCCGCTGCCAGCCGCCGAAATGGTGCTGGTCCGCATCGCCCATGCGGCGGATTTGCCAACCCCCGACGAAGCATTGAAGCTACTTCAATCGGGTGGCGCGATGACGCCAGGCCCACGCGCAGCCGCAGCGCAGGCCGGACCGTCCGTGCGTGATCCTGGCCCGCAGGCAGGACCGGCAGCATCAGCGGGCTTCGCGACCGCGAGGCCGGCTTTGGCCATGCCGACCAGCATGCCGCGCACCCTCCCCGCCGGCGGCAACGGCGGCGCACAGGCTTCGGCGCAGACAGCCCGGCAACAGGCCCAGCCTGTCGTCCGCGTCGGCTCGCTCGAAGACATCCTGGCGCTGGCCGCGCGCAACCGCGACATCAAGTTGCAAGCGGCGATCCAGCGCGATCTGAGGCTGGTCCGCATCGAACAGGGACGGCTCGACATTTCGCTGGAGCCAACGGGCGACCGCGGCATCGTGCAGGAACTGGCCCGCAAGCTGAAGGACTGGACCGGTCAGGTCTGGATGGTGACCCTTGTTCAGGCCGAGGGACAGGCCACCTTGCGCGAGCAGAAGGAGGCCCAGGACCGCGAGCGCAAGGACAGCGCAGCCACGCATCCTGCGGTGCAGGCGCTGATGGCTGCCTTTCCGGGCGCGAAGATCGTCGATGTGCGCAGCCGTGCGGCGGTCGAAAGCGCCGATGGGGCCCAAGCCGGAGACGAAACCGATGCGGGCCTTGCCGCTTCCCTCGAATCCGGCGAAGGCCTGTTCGACAGCGACGGCGACCCTTATCCGGACATCGAATTCTGAGAAAGCCGGTGCGTTGCCCGTTCGGGCAGCCATCGGCATCACCTGAGCAGGAGCAGATCACATGCGTGACATGATGGGCCTGATGAAGCAGGCACAACAGATGCAGGCCAAAATGGCCGACATGCAGGCCGAACTCGACAACACCCTGGTCGAAGGCCTCGCCGGCGGCGGCATGGTCAAGGTCATGACCACGGCCAAGGGCGCGATGAAGTCGATCACCATCGACCCGTCGCTGATGAACCCGGACGAACGCGAAATCCTCGAAGACCTGATCATTGCAGCCTGTTCCGACGCCCGCACCAAGGGTGAACGCGTCATGGAGCAGCGCATGGCCGAGATCACCAAGGGCCTGCCGATCCCGCCCGGCATGAAGCTGTTCTGAGCCCGCCCGGCCGATGGCGAAGTTCTCCGCCGGCCCGGAAATCGAGCGGCTGATCCAGTTGCTCGCCCGATTGCCGGGCCTCGGGCCCCGCTCGGCGCGCCGCGCGGCTCTTCATCTGGTCAAGAAGCGCGAGCAGTTGCTTGGCCCGCTCTCCGAAGCCATGCAGGTTGCCCATGAGCGCATCGTGGTCTGCAGCACCTGCGGCAACATCGACACCTCCGATCCGTGCTCGGTCTGCCGCGATCCGCGCCGCGATGACAGCATCATCGTGGTGGTGGCGGATGTCGCCGACCTCTGGGCGCTGGAACGCAGTGCTGCCATCAATGCGCGCTACCATGTGCTCGGCGGCGTGCTGTCGGCCATGGACGGCGTCAGGCCGGAAAACCTCGCCATCGACAGCCTCGTCGCGCGGGCGGCGGGGCCTTCCGTCAAGGAACTGATCCTGGCCCTCAATGCCACGGTCGATGGCGCGACCACCGCCCATTACATCACAGACCGGGTTGCGCACCTTCCCGTCAAGGTCACGCGCCTCGCCCATGGTGTGCCTGTCGGCGGCGAACTCGACTACCTCGACGACGGCACCCTCAGCGCGGCCATCCGCCAGCGCACAGGGTTCTAGACCTTCAGCCGCTCCCTGATCCGCCGGGCCAGCCCGTCCCTCACCTCGCGGTAGGCTTCGAGCATCTGTTCGCGTGAACCTTGCACGATGGTGGGGTCGGCTGTTGGCCAGTATTCAACCTCGGCGGCGATGGTCCGCGTCAGCCCCAGTGCCTTGTGGTGCGCCTCGGGCGACAGCGTGATGATCAGGTCAAAGTTGAGGCCTTCCCACTCTTCGAGTTCGTCGATGGTGCGTGGTTTGTGCCGGCTTTCGTCGATGCCCATCTCGTCCATGACAGCAACCATGAAGCCGTCCGCCTCGCTCTTGCGCACGCCGGCGGACTGCACATAGAGCGAGCGCCCGAAGAAATGCTTGGCGAGACCCTCCGCCATCGGCGAGCGCACCGCATTCTGGGCGCACATGAACAACACGCTCTGCGGCCGGCGCGGCACAGGCGCTTCACCAGCCAAGGAGCCTCAGCCTTTCCAGTGCAGGGCGAAGATCAGGGTGAACAGCCGGCGCGCCGTGTCGTGGTCCACGTCCAGCTTGCCGTCGAGGCGCTCCTTCAGGATCTCCGCTGCCTCGTTGTGCAGCCCCCGCCGGCCCATGTCGATGGCCTCGATCTGCGCCGGCGATGAGGTGCGGATGGCCTCGTAGTAGCTTTCGCAGATCATCTCGTAGTCCTTGATCACCCGCTTGAACGGGGTCAGGGACAGAAAGTGCATGATGATCGGCTGGTCGCCCTCGCTCCTGATGTCGAGGCACAGCTTGCGCTCGACCAGGCTGATGGAGAGCTTGTAAGGCCCATGCTCACGCTCCGGAATGGCGAAGTGGTTGACCTCGATCAGGTCATAGATCGCGATGGCGCGCTCGTGCTCCTGATCGGGCGTGCCACGGCCCAGCGACGCCTCGTCGAGCGTGATCAGAACAAGCCGGTTGTTGCTTCTGGTCTGGCTCATGCCGTCGTCTGGTCCTGCCCCCGGAAGGATCTGTCCCGTGCCTCAGAGATTGAGCCGGATGGTCACGCTGCGCGCGTGCGCCTGCAGGCTCTCCGCTTCTCCTAGCGCAGCGGCAGCCGGAGCCAAAGCCCGAAGCGCATCGGCGGTGCATTTCAGCAGCGTGGTGCGCTTCATGAAGTCGAGCACGCCAAGCCCGGAGGAGAAGCGTGCCGACCGCGCCGTCGGCAACACATGGTTGGGCCCGCCGACATAGTCGCCGATCGCCTCGGGCGTGTGGTGGCCGAGGAACATGGCTCCTGCGTTGCGGATCGCGGCAGCCAGCGGCTCGGGGTCTGCCGTGCAGATTTCGAGGTGCTCCGGTGCCAGCCGGTCGATGAGCGGCACCGCTCCCATCAGGTCATCGACCACGATGATGGCGCCGAACGCGTCCCAGCTCGCGGCGGCAATCTCGCGGCGCGGCAGCAGCGCCAGCTGCGAGGCCACCTCCGCCGCCACCGCATCGGCGATCTCATGGCTGTCGGTCATCAGGATGGATTGGGCCGCGGTGTCATGCTCGGCCTGCGCGAGCAGGTCAGCCGCCACCCAGGCCGGATTGGCACTGGCATCGGCGATGACCAGAACCTCCGAGGGGCCGGCAATCATGTCGATGCCGACCGTGCCGAACACGCGCCTTTTGGCTGCCGCCACATAGGCGTTGCCCGGCCCCACGATCTTGGCCACCGGCGCGATGCTGGCCGTGCCGTGGGCCAGTGCGGCTACGGCCTGCGCTCCGCCAATGCGGTAGATTTCGGTCACGCCGGCCAGATGCGCGGCGGCCAGCACCAGCGGGTTGGCCCGGCCATGCGGCATCGGCGCCACCATCACGATGCGCGGCACGTCAGCCACGCGAGCCGGCACCGCATTCATCAGCACCGACGACGGATAGCTCGCCGTGCCGCCCGGCACATAAAGCCCCACCGCCTCGATGGCGCTCCAGCGCCAGCCCATCTCGGTGCCGGTCGCATCGGTGAAGCGCTGGTCCTCCGGCTTCTGGCGGGCATGGAAAGCCTCGATCCGGGCCTTGGCAAAGCGCAGCGCCTCCAGCGCCTGAGGATCACAGGCGCGCACCGCAGCCTCGATCTCGTCAGCGCTGACCCGCAAGGTCGCCGGCGTCAGCGCCACATGGTCGAAGCGCTGGGTGTAATCGATCAATGCCGCATCGCCCCGCGCCTGCACATCGGCAATGATCGCGGCGACGATGCCATCGACCTCTTCCGAGACCTCGCGCTTCATCGCCAGCAAGCGGTCAAAATCCGCCGCAAAGTCGGCGGCGCTGGAACTGAGGCGGATGGGCATGCGCGCTTTCGCTGAAACGACGGGTCGAACGCTCAGCCTTCGTGGCTGGGCTGATGAGCCGTTTCCCACATTCCGCCCAGGTCTTTCAACTGGGCTTCGATGCATTCGGCGCGCAATTTCAGCGCAGCCCCGCCCGAGAAGGTCAGCACCAGTTCACCGGCAGGCGCATCCGACGGCGTGAAGGTCAAAGCCAGCAGGTTCAGCACCGTGTCCTTCGCCTTTGGGTCGATGTTCAGCGCCTTCAGCTCTGTCACGCGGTCGAAATGCATGGCGGTGAGCCGGCGGCGATGCTGGCCGTTGGCCGAGCCCTCCCAGTCATAGCGCCGCATCATCAGGGCAAAGCGCTTCTCATTGGGCAGCCAGGCGAGATCGCCCACCTTCACCACCGCATCCTGCACATGGGCAGAGATCACGGTCAGGTCTTCGGCATCAAGGGCGATCAGGCGCAGGGGAACAGGTTCATCCATGACCGGGATGTGGGTGGCGGCCGGGGGATAGTCAAGTTAACCGGTGCAATCTCAAGGATTTGCCCTCGCCCCGTCATCGCGCGCAAGGCGAAGCGATCCAGAGCCGCGCACGCCAAGGCTGGTTGGCTTCGATGCGCTCGCCAAGACGGAATCTCGCCAAGACGCCGGCCCTTGCCCCTGCCCGCGCCAGCGGCTAACCAGCAGGCCTTGAGAAATGGACCATGCCATGTCGAAAACGGACAAGCTGAAGGCGCGCCGCCCGCGCGGCTTCGAGGATCGCGGCGCAGCCGATGTCGCCGCCACCGAGGCGATGCTGGCCAGGATCAAGCAACAGTTCGAGCTGTTCGGCTTCGAGCCGGTCGAGACGCCGTTTGTCGAATACACCGATGCGCTCGGCAAGTTCCTGCCCGATCAGGACAGGCCCAATGAGGGCGTGTTCTCGTTTCAGGATGATGACGAGCAGTGGCTGTCCCTGCGCTATGACCTGACCGCCCCCCTCGCCCGCCATGTGGCCGAAAACTACGACGCGCTGCCCAAGCCTTACCGCAGCTACCGCTCGGGCTATGTCTTCCGCAACGAGAAGCCCGGCCCCGGTCGCTTCCGCCAGTTCATGCAGTTCGATGCCGACATCGTCGGCGCTGGCTCGGTGGCGGCGGACGCCGAAGCCTGCATGCTGATGGCTGACACGCTGGAAGCCGTAGGCATCAAGCGCGGCGACTACGTCATCAAGGTCAACAATCGCAAGGTGTTGGATGGCGTTCTTGAATCGATTGGTCTGGGCGGGGACGAGAATGCCGGGCGCCGGCTGGGTGTGCTGAGGGCGATCGACAAGCTCGACAAGTTCGGGCCGGAAGGTGTGCGGCTGCTGCTCGGGCCGGGACGGAAGGATGAGAGTGGGGATTTCACCAAGGGTGTGGGGCTGGATGCCCAAGCGATCAACGTGGTTTTGTTTACGCAAGTCTCGGAGAATTCTAGCGATCTTGACCCAACTGCTGTCGAATTTACCGCTGGGTTTGATCTTGTTGGTATTAAGCCGGAAAACATGCCGGCATCGTTCCATCAAGGCCTTAAGGAATTGAGCGACTTGAAGTTTCTAGCTCGGCGGGCGGGCTACGGACCTGACCGCATCCTCATCGACACCTCCGTCGTCCGCGGCCTCGAATACTACACCGGCCCCGTCTTCGAGGCTGAACTCACCTTCCCGGTCACCAACGAGGATGGGCAGGTGGTGCGCTTCGGCTCGGTGGCGGGTGGCGGGCGTTATGACGGGCTGGTGGGGCGTTTCCGCAACGACCCCGTGCCGGCCACCGGCTTCTCGATTGGCGTCTCGCGGCTCTACACCGCGCTCAAGCTGACCAACTCGCCGCTGCTGGCCGGCAGCGCCAAGCCCGGCCCGGTCGTCGTCACCGTCATGGACAAGGACCGCATCGGCGACTACCAGCGCATGGTCTCCGAGCTTCGCGGCGCAGGCATCGCGGCAGAACTCTACCTCGGCTCATCCGGCTTCAACGCCCAGATGAAATATGCCGACAAGCGCCGCTCGCCTTGCGTCGTCATCCAGGGCGGAGACGAGAAGGCCGCCGGCACGGTGCAGGTCAAGGACCTTATCCTCGGTGCCGAACTCGCCAAGCTCGGCCGCGAAGGCAAGGACCGCGAGGAATACCTCGAACGCCAGAAGGAAGCCCAGTTCGCCGTGCCGGAAGAGGCGCTGGTCGACGCCGTGAAGAAGGTTCTGGCGCGGCACTGATCGCCGGCGGGCTAAAGCCCCCACGCCCGCGCCGCGATGGCCACGGTCAGCCCCGCGACCAGCGCCAGAACCTCGTTGCGGCGCACCAGCATGGCCAGCAGCGCAGCGCCGACCGCGAGGCCTGCGGAAAGCCCGATACGCTCGATGATCGGGATCACGGTCGCTGCCACGATCGAGCCCGGCAGGGCCGCCAGCGCCCGGCGCAGTGGCGGCGTCAGCGGGATCAGGTGCATCATGAAGTGGCCCGAGATGCGGCACAGATAGGTCGCCAGCGCCATGGCGAGGATGGCGAGCGTGACACCGGGCGCGACAAGGCTCGCCAGCCACGCGCTCACGGGGCCTGCTCCGGCGCGGCATCATCCGGCATCAGGGCTGCCGTCAGCATGCCGGTCAGCGCCCCCGCGAGGATGAACAGGTGGCCCGGCAGCAGCTTCGAGGCGAGCAGCGCCACCACCCCGGCCACCGCCCATGGCACCGCCGCGCGCCGCCCGCGCCACAACGGCACCAGCATCGCGGCGAAGAACACCGGCATGACCAGATCCAGCGCAAACCGGCGTGGATCGCTGACCATGGCACCGAGCAGGTAACCCGGCAGCGTGAAGGCCAGCCAGAGCACCCACATCGTCAGGCCAACGCCGATCAGCACGCCCAGATCGCGCCCGCCCCCGGCGTGATAGCGCGAGCCGACCAGCCAGTTGGCATCGGTGAGGAAGAACAGGTGGGCCGCATTGAAGCCATGGCCATGGCTGCGCAGCCACGGATGCAGCGACGCGCCCTGCAGCACCATGCGGCTGTTGACCACCGCCGTCAGCACCGCGAGGCTGCCGATGACGCCCCAGCTCCAGACCTGCGGCCAGGCCTCCAGCGCCACCATCTGCGCCATGCCGGCATAGACCAGCGCGCTCATCAGGGCAGCCTCGAACAGGCTCAGGCCGCGCCCTGCCGCCGCCGCGCCGAAGGTCATGGCGAACACGACCACGCCCGGCAGCAGCGGAGCCGACAGGCGCGCCCCTTCCAGCAGGCCGGCGCGCGTGACGATGGGTCTGTCAGATTCGGATATCATGCCGCGTTCTGGGCGAAGTCCGGTACGGCTTCAAGCGCAAGGTCCGCTGTCAGGCCATGCGGGGGATGCAAACGCACGCAAGCGGGAGCTGCCAGCCCTCACCCGCCGACATCGGCCCCAAGCTGGCGCAGGGCGCCGCCGCCGACCTTGTCGATGCCATAGACATCGGGGCGGAAGTGGATCACGCCATCGGGCGTGGCATAGCCGGTCATGTAGACCCAGGCCACCGGCACGGCACGGGCCAGTCGGATGTCCTTGCGCTCGCCTTTGGCGATGCCGGCATCGATGGCCTTGCGGTCCCAGCTGCCGCCCGTGGCTTCCAGCAGCCAGGAAGCCAGATCGCGTACATCCTGCACGCGCACGCAGCCCGACGAATTGAAGCGCTGGTCGCCGCCGAACAGGTTGCGCGACGGCGTGTCATGCATGAACACCGCGTCGCGGTTGGGCATGTCGATGCGCACCAGCCCGAGCGCGTTGCGCGGCCCCGGCTCCTGCCGGTAGGTGTAGTTCAGCGCCCTTGCGCTCGACCAGTCGATGCTGGAGGCCGGGATTTCCTGCCCGCCGGCAAAGACCTTGACCCCTTTCTGGGCCAGCACGTTGCGGCCCTTCTGCATGCCCGGAATGATGTCTTCCTTGATGATCGTGGGGGGCAGCGTCCAGTTGGGGTTGAGATTGACCGCCGTGATGCGCGTCTCGACCGTGGGCGAAGCCCGGTCGGGCCGCCCGACAATGGCCACATAGCGGCGGCTGACCACATCGTTCTCGACCGTCTCCACATGGGCGGATGGAATGTTGACCACCACATAGCGCGGGCCGAACGCGAACGTGCTGCCGGCAATGCGCTGCGCCGATGAGGCCAGCTGCCGAAAGCGGGTCTGGGCCGTCACATTCATCTCATCGAGCGTGCGCCCCGCCACGATGCCGGTCTGCCGCAGGCCATGGCGGAACTGGAAGCGCTTGACGGCGGCACTGACAGCCCCGTCGAACACGTCGCCAGCCATTTCCCCTTCGAAGTCGCCGGTGATCGCAAGGCGACGCTTCAGTGTCACCACGACCGCGCCCTTCGATCCGTCCTTGAGGCTGGTGCCCTTCGGCAAGGTCGGCCAGCCACCGGCCCGCACGATCTCAAGATAGCGCTCCGAGGCCAGCGCCGTGCTTGGCAGCGTGTCCGGCGTCAGCGTTGGCCGGCGATCATCGGCATTGATCGAGGTTTCGCGGGTTGCGGCCGGGCGCGCGACGGGGCGGGGCCTCGGCTTCGCCGGCGTTGCAGCGGGGACGGCGTCGGCAGAAGGCACGACGGCAATCGGCTGGAAGCCTTGCGCCGGCAGGCTCGGCGAGCCCAGCACGGGGGCCTGCGCCAACGCGGACGCGCTGGCGCCAAGCAGAAGGGCAGCAGTTACAAGCAGGCGCAGCGGAAAGCGGAGCATCGGCAGATCCGGTTCGAGGAACATCTTTGTCCTAACGCAAACCGTCCCTTTTCGCCATGGCAGGAATGCCGTTCCGGGCTGCCAAACGCTCACGACCAGGGTTCAGACGCGCGGGGTAGCCGGAGTATCCATGCGAAACACGGCAACAGGGCGCCCGAAAAGCAGAAGGCCGGGTCGCCCCGGCCTCCCTCAGGATCGGCGTGCCTGGCGCGCGCTCAGAAAGCGTAGCCGAGCTTCACGCGGGCGAAATGCTGGTTGTAGTTCGTCAGGTTGATGTTGCCGGGTCCGGCCTGGACCTTGCCGGCCACCTGCACCTGATAGGCGGCGTTGAAGGTCCACTTGTCGTTGATTGCCCAGAGCATGTTCGGGCCAACGAAGAAGCCATCACCGAGATAGCGGTCATAGCCTGCCCCGGTGTAGCTGCGTGAATACCAGGCCTCGGCGCCGACAAAGACATTCGGCAGAACCTTGGCGGACAGCGCGGCACGCACGTTGAACTGCGAGGTGTCGACCAGAATGCCGGTCTTGCCCGAGAAGCTGGAGATGTGTTCGAGGTTCACCGCACCATACAGGCGGCCCGCGACCAGTTCCTTGTCGAGGAACAACCGGCCAGCAACGTTGACGGCGCTGTCATTGCCGACGCCCAGGATGCCGGAGAGGCGGTTGCCATTGGCGCTGACATCGAGATCGAGCGTCGCGCCGACGCCGTGAACATCACGGCCGAGCAACTTGTACTTCAGCTCGAGGCCGCCGCCCCAGAACGAGCCATTGCCGGAGAAGCCGGCGCGGTCCCGCGCGGTGGTGGTGTTGGCGAAGACATAGGGCGCCGCTTCAAAGCAGCGGAACACGCCGGTGGCGAACTGTGCCACGCCGGTCAGGCCGGTCAGCCGCTGGCCGCGACCGGTGAAGTTGCCATTGGCGGTGACGCCGAGGCCCCAGGCGCCGACATCGGTCACGTCGGAACCGACGGTGAAGCCGAAGATGTCGGTCGGCAGCGTGTTGGTTTCGAGACAGGCGGCCGACACGGCGGGCGCGGCAGGCGCACCCTTGCGGGCCGGCAGATCGGCTGCAACGGCTGCGGTTCCGAAGGCTGCCACGACGGCGCCGGCAAGAAGGAAAGACTTCATGGTCACATGTTCTCCAGATGCGTTGACCAAATCATACAGTCCGACTGCGGCATTGCACGGATTTCAGATGTCTTTTGACACGCAGAGGCCATGAAACAGCCCGCATGTTGCAACGCGGCAACAAGCCAAGCCGGCTATTGCACTGCAATTGGGCAACTGGCGACAATGGAGGCAGCAACGGGCACGGTGCGCAGGCAGGATTGCAAGACTGCGGCGGGCAACCCGACCTCAGGATGACGCTGAGGGCGCTGCGAGATCGCGGCGCACGGCATCGCGCCATGCCAGAATCAACCCGTCAAGCTGTGCGATGTCGGTGCCACCCAGTTGGCCAAGGGTTCCGCGCACATAGCTGCGCTGCGCTTCGAGGCCCTTGTGGGCAAGCTCGCGCCCATGGGCCGTGAGATGCAGCGCATAGGAGCGCCTGTCATTGGCAATGGCGCGGCGCTCGACCAGGCCGGCCTCAACCAGCCGGTCCACCAGCCCCGAGACATTGCCCTTTGTCACATAAAGCCTCTCGGCCAGTTCGCTCTGGGTGATGCCCTCGCGCTCGCTCAGGGTGGACAGTAGATCGAACTGCGGCACCGACAGCCCGATGGCCCTGAGCCGGGCCGTCATTGCCATCGAAACCCGCTGGTGCATCCTGAGAAAGCGGAACCAGACGCGCATGGCATCGGCCTGGGCATCGGCCGCCTCGGCATCCTTGCCCGCGCCCCTGCCTGCAGAAGTCTCAGCCGCCCTGCCTGCCATTGCCCTGATTGTCCATGTGGTTGCCGTTCAGGTCTCAACTATCAGAGGTTGACCGTCTCGCACCAGCCCTCGTGAAGGAGGAGATTCCCCGACACTGTCCAGGCAAGGCTGGTGCCGAACTGCCAGCCGGGCTCTGTGCAGCAGCCGCGAATGCGCTATCATGCACCATCGGCTCGGAGCGCTGGCGCACCGAAGCCCCACGAGGCCCGCAAAGTGGCCCTGGCCCGGGAGGCGCCCATGCTTGGCCTGATGCAGGACTGGTCCTTGCTGATCCACCGCATCATCGACCACGCCGCCATCCAGCATGGCAGCCGCGAGATCGTCAGCCGCGGCACCGAAGGCACGATCAGACGGTCAGACTATGCGCGGACACGGAGCCGCGCGCTCCGCATCGCCCAGCAATTGGCGCGGGATGGCATCAGGCTCGGCGACCGGATCGGCACGCTGGCCTGGAACACCGACCGGCATCTCGAACTGTGGTATGGCATCACTGGCATAGGTGCGATCTACCACACGCTCAATCCCCGCCTGTTCGAGGATCAGATCGCCTGGATCGTCAACCACGCCGGCGATCGGCTGATCTTCCTTGACCTGACCTTCGTCGGCCTCGTGGAACGGCTCCAGGAGCGCCTGCCAGCTGTCGAGCGTTTCATCATCATGACCGATCCGGCCCACATGCCCGAGACGTCCCTGCGCGGGGCCATCGACATGGAAAGCTGGCTGGCGTCGGCGGATGGCGACATGGCCTGGGTCGACCTGCCCGAGCAGAGCGCCGCCGGCCTGTGCTACACCTCCGGCACCACCGGCAACCCCAAGGGCGTGCTGTATTCGCACCGCTCGAACATGCTGCATGCCATGGCGGCGTGCGCCCCCGATTTCCTCGGCCTGTCCTCGCGCGATGCGGTCATGCCCGTGGTGCCGCTGTTCCATGCCAATGGCTGGTCGCTTGCCTTTTCCGCGCCGATGACCGGGGCCAAGCTGGTGCTGCCCGGCCCGAAGCTCGATGGTCCCTCGCTGCATGCGCTGCTGGAGAACGAGCAGGTCAGCATCACGGCAGCCGTGCCGACCGTCTGGCTCGGCCTGCTCCAGCATCTGGATGCGACCGGCGGCGGGCTGAGTTCGCTCAAACGCGTGGTGATCGGCGGCTCGGCCTGCCCCCGCGCCATGACGGAGGCCTTCGAAACCCGCTATGGCGTGACCGTTGCCCACGCTTGGGGCATGACCGAGATGAGCCCGCTCGGCTCGTTCTGCTCCCTCAAGCCGGCCACCGATGGCATCTCGGGGGAAGCCCTGCTCGACCTCAAGATGAAGCAGGGACATCCGCCCTTCACAGTCGAGATGAAGATCACCGACGATGAGGGGCACCGGCTGCCGTGGGATGGCCGCACGTTTGGCCGGCTCAAGGTGCGCGGCCCGGCCGTCGCAGGCCGCTACATGAACGGCGATGGCGGCGACATCCTCGATGAGGAAGGCTTTTTCGACACCGGCGATGTCGCGACGATCGATGCCAACGGCTACATGGCCATCACCGACCGCGCCAAGGATGTGATCAAGTCCGGTGGCGAATGGATTTCGTCGATCGAACTCGAGAACCTCGCCATGGGCCATCCGGATGTGGCCGAAGCCGCCGTCATTGGCATTGCCCATCCCAAATGGGACGAGCGGCCGCTGCTGGTGATCGTGCCCAAGCCCGGCCGGGCGCCAGGTCATGACGACCTCATGGCCTTCATGACCGGCAGAATCGCCAAGTGGTGGTTGCCCGATGCAGTGGAACTGGTCGATGCCATTCCGCACACCGCCACCGGCAAGATCCAGAAAACCGCGCTGCGCGAGATGTTCAGGGACTACAGGTTCGGGGTCTGAGGGCCTCAGGCCAGGCGGTCAGCAACGGCTGGACACGAGACCATCACGACAGCATCAGGCAGACCACCTGACCCAGAGGCCGCGCAGGCGTTTCCACAACCGTCCGTCGATGGCCGCCAGCCCTGCGCCGATCATCACCATGCCGACGAGGTGCCGCAGCAGCAGCACCTCGCCGAGGAACAGGATGCCAAGCATGATCGCACTGACAGGGATCAGAAAGGTCACCAGCGCGATGTTGGTGGCACCGGCGCTGGCCAGGATCCGGAAGAAGAGCACATAGGCGAACGCTGTGGACAGGGCAGCAAGGCCAACCATGGCGGCAAGAGCCTGACCGCTCGGCATGGGCAGAAGCCATGGCCTGTCAACCAGCAGCACGACAGGCAACAACATCACGCTTGAGGCAGCGACCTGTCCCATCGCCGTGGCCATCGGCGAGACCCCCATCGCCCGGAACCTGCGCCCGTAAACACCGGCAAAGCCATAGGACAGTGCTGCGCCAAGACAGGCGAGTTGAGCGACAATGCCAATCCCGAACGCGTGCAGCACGTCCGCCCCGATCATGACCGCAACCCCGGCAAGGCCGACCACGACACCGGCCAGCCGGTTGCCGGTCATTTTCTCGTCTGCCGTGAGCAGATGCGCAACAATCACCGTGAACAGCGGCGTCGTCGCATTCAGGATCGATGCAACACCGGATGCAACATGCCCCTGTCCCCAGACGATCAGGGTGTGAGGCACGACGTTGTTGAGAAAACCCATGACGAAGAATGCCACCCAGACCTTGCCGCTGGTCGGGATCGCAATGCCGCCGGCCTTGAGCACCGCCAGCAGGATCAAAGCTGCCAGCAGCGCGCGCACCGTCACAATTGTCAGCGTCGGCAACTCCTTGACGGCCACGCCAACGAAGAAGAACGATCCACCCCACAGCACCGACAAACCGAGCAGCATGGCCCATTCAAGCGATGACATGGGTCTGTTCACGGGCGATGGAGTGGTCATCTGATTTCCAATCCGACTCGGTCGGTCTGTCGCTGAGCCATATCGCCACCTCCTTGTTCGAACCACCCGATTTCCGGCAGGCGGCGATCGCCAGGAGGGCACGGTCGTTGGATTTGACGATGGCATGGCGCGACTCGACGCGCTAAAACCCGGTCATGCGCCGCCTCGTTCTCGAACAGCCCCCGTCACGCGCCGCGATCTGGTCGGTCCGGATGGCGCTGTTTGCCGTGGTCGTGACGCTCTATGGCGCGCTTCTGGTGCGCGGCGGCCAGCAGGGCCTGCCGGGGCTTGCGGCGCTAGGCTCCGGCTTTGCGCTGGCAGTGCTCTCCATTCTGGTGGCGCTGGTCGGCGGCGTCATGATCTGGAACCATGGGCTCAGGGGCGTCGGGCGTGTCAGCATGGCGATCATGCTCTGCCTTGGCATTCTGGCGGCCCCTGCAACCATGCTGCTGCAACTGGCACGGCTGCCGGCACTCAACGACATCACCACCGACATCGACGATCCGCCGGCCTTCTCGCGCTCGCGGGCGGCGCTGGCGGCGCGCGGCGGGCTGGTACCGCCCGAGCGTCCCCGCGAAAGCCGACAGCCGCAGCGCGAGGCTTACCAGCGCATCATTCCGATCATCACGGAATTGCCGGCGGAAGAGGCCTTCGAGACAGCGTTGACCGCAGCCCGCAACATGGGCTGGCAGGTGATCGAGGGCACAGTTCCCGGTGGGCGGACAGGTGCCGGACGCATCGATGCCATCGCCACCACCCGCATCCTGCGCTTTGCCGATGATGTGACGATCCGCATCAGGCCCCGCGTCGATGGCTCGCGCATCGATGTGCGCTCGGTCTCGCGGCTGGGCCGGCACGATCTCGGCACCAATGCAAGGCGCATCCAGTCCTTCCGCGACGAGGTGCAACTGCTGCTGGTGCGCTGAGCGGCTCAGGCCGGCTCGAACACCGCATCCAGGGCCGGTGCGCCGGACGGGCAGCGGACAAGGCCGCGCTGCACCAGATCTTCGAGATGCGCGAACGTGGACAGCGCCGCCGCCCCGACCAGCGCCGGCGGCAGCCCTTCATAGACCCGCGCCACGATGGCGGCGATCAGCCTGTCGCCTTGGCGCACCCGCGACAGGATGCTCGCCTCGCGCAGGCGGCGATGGCTGATCAGGGCCCGGACGAAACGGTTCGGGTCGCGCACGGGCCCGCCATGGCCCGGCCAGTAGACGCCCTCGTCCCGGCCCTTCAGCTTTTCCAGCGACGCCATGAAATCGGCCATCGAGCCGTCAGGCGGCGCAACGATGCTGGTTGACCATGCCATCACATGATCGGCCGACATCAGCGCCTTTTCCTCCCGCAGGCTGAAAGCCAGATGGTTGGCGGTATGCCCCGGCGTCTCGACGGCACCCAGCGTCCAGCCTGGCCCGCTGATCGCGTCCCCCTCGGCCATGGCCAGATCGGGCGCATAGGCAAGGTCAACCGACGCATCGAGCGGGCTGATTTCGCCCAGCGCCAGATCGCGCGCCCGCCGATGCGGCCCGCAGCCAACGACCACGGCTCCCGTCAGCGCCTTCAGCGCCGGTACGCCGGGCGAATGGTCGCGGTGCGTGTGCGATACCACGATGTGGCTCACGCTCTCCCCTGCCAGCGCCTCAGCGAGGATGGCAAGGTGGGCCGGCGAATCCGGCCCCGGATCGAGCACAGCCACGGTGCCGTGGCCGATGATGTAGGTGCAGGTGCCTGTGAAGGTGAACGGCCCCGGGTTGGGTGCCACCACGCGCCGGACAAGCGGCGAAACAGCCACCACGCGGCCTGCTTCCGTATCCATGTTCCGGTCGAAACTCAGGTCATCCGCCATGCGGCCGCTTTCCATTGGAGTGGTGCCTGCTTTCGGCTTGTGAGCACTCCGGCGACCTCATATACAGCCTTTTCTCGACTTTGAATGCCAACTCACGAGGATATACTGATGGCCGAAGCCACCCTGCGCACCGCGCCCGCCCCCACCTTGTTCGACGCAGCCTTTCCAAGGCTTCTTGACGGGCTGTCGGCACCGCTGCGCAGCCTTGTACTGGCCATGGCCGGCTCGTTGCTGCTGATCATCTCGGCCAAGGTCCAGGTACCGATGTGGCCGGTGCCGATGACCATGCAGAGCTTCGTGGTCCTGTTCCTCGGAGCCGCCCTCGGCCCGCGCCTCGGCGCGGCAACCGTCGCTCTGTATCTTGGCCAGGGCCTTGCCGGGCTCCCCGTCTTCGCCATGCCCGGCGCCGCCGGACCGGCCTATTTCCTCGGCACCACCGGCGGCTTCCTGCTCTCGTTTATCCCGGCGGCCTGGGTGGCGGGCGTCTTCGCCCGGCGCGGGGCCTCGCTGGTGCGCGTCGCATCGGGCATGGCGCTGGCCCATGGGCTGATCCTTGGCCTCGGGATGCTCTGGCTCGCCTATCTGGCGCAACTGGCCAGTGGCGCCACCGGCATCGGCCTTGAGCGCGCCTTCGCCGTCGGCGTGCAGCCCTTCGCGCTCGGCTCGCTGGTCAAGGTGGCGCTGGCGACGGCGCTGGTTGCTGCCGGCTGGACAGCGCTCCGCCGCCGCTGACGGGCTCAGGCATCCATCATCAGGTGGATGCCATCGGGCATCAGCGCAATCGTCACGGCCGAGCCGGCCACCAGCCCGGTTCGCCGTGCATAGTGCGCCGGCAAGGTCATTGACAATTCGGGCCTGTCCGGCCCGTCCAGCCTGACCTTGACCGAAACACTCTCGCTCAGGTGCACCAGATCGCTGATCATGGCCGCGAAACGGTTCGGCGTCTCATCGGCGACGGTCATATCGGTCCGGCTGATCAGCACCTGTGTCGCGGGGATGGCCCATGACACGGCCTGACCCGGCGCGATTCCGGAAAAGCCCTCGGGCGCATGCGCTTCGATGCTGCGCCCCGCCCAGTCGAGCCAGATCCGCGATGGGTCCGCGCGGCTGACCCGAGCCGAAAACACGTTCTTGAGGTCGACCAGCGCGGCCGCGCGCACGCTGGCCGGGCGGGCGAGAACCTCGCGCGGCGTGCCGGTCTGGATCACCCGCCCCTGGTCGATCAGGCACATGCGCCCGGCCACGCGCGCCGCTTCGTCGAAGTCATGCGTCACGAACAGGATGGGCAGCGCGAGGCTCAGGGTCAGTTCGCGCAACTCGACATAGAGCCGCTGGCGCGTCACCTTGTCGACCGCCGAGAACGGCTCATCCAGCAAGAGCACGTCCGGGTCGCGCGCCAGGGCCCGTGCCACGGCCACCCGCTGCTGTTGCCCCCCCGACAGCGCAGCTGGCTTGCGCCCCTCGAAACCGGCGAGATTGACACGGTCCAGCAAGGCCAGCGCCCGCGACCGCCGCGCCTCTGCCGGCAGATGCCCAAGCGCGGTCATGACGTTTGCCAGCGCGGTCATGTGCGGAAACAGGGCATAATTCTGGAATACCAGCCCAACGCGGCGCAGATGCGGTGGCACATCGATGCCGCGTTCGGTGTCGAGCCAGACCTGCCCGTTGACGACCACGCGGCCATGGCGGGGCCGGTAGAGCCCGGCGACAGTCCTCAGGATCGTGGTCTTGCCACTGCCGGAGGGGCCGACCAGCGCCATAACCGAGCCCGCATCCGAGCTGATGCTGGCATCGAGCGGAATCGGCCCGGACTGGCGAAGGCTGATCGAGAGCGCAGCATCAGCCATGGCGTTTGCCGACCCGCGCCGAGAGCCCGTAGGTGATGCTGAGAGCAAGCAGCGACAGCGCCAGCAGCAGCAGCGACATCGCGCCGGCGCCGGCATTGTCGAACGCCTGCACGCGGTCGTAGATGGCAATTGCCACCGTGCGTGTCTCGCCGGGAATCGAGCCGCCAACCATCAGCACGACACCGAACTCGCCAAGCGTGTGCGCGAAAGTCAGCACCAGCCCGGTGACGATGCCGGGCCAGGCCAGCGGCAGGTCGATCCGCGCCAGCACCTGCCAAGGCGAAAGGCCGGAGACAGCGCCCGCCTCGCGCACATCGCGCGGAATCGCCTCGAAGGCCCGCTGCATGGGCTGGATCGCAAAGGGCAGGTTGACGATGACCGAGGCCAGCAGCAGCCCCTCGAAGCTGAACACCAGACCGCGACCGAACAGCCTGAACCACACCTCGCCGATCGGCGATGCGACGCCAAACCCGACCAGCAGATAATAACCGATCACGGTGGGCGGCAGCACCAGCGGCAGAGCCAGCGCCGCTTCGACCACCCCTTTGCCCCGGAAATCACTGAAGGCCAGCCAGCGCCCGATCCAGATGCCGACCGGCATCAGGATCAGCACCGTCAGCGCGGCCAGCCTGAGTGAGAGGGCAAGAGCAATCCAGTCCATGTGACCCGGTCTGGCAAGTCGGCGAGAGAAAGACAACGAAAGATTGCGTGCCAGCCGCCGGAACGGCGGGCTGCCTGCCTGCTATCGCGGCAGCGAAAAGCCGTAGCGCTCCAGCAAGACCCGCGCCGATGGACCCTGCAGGTAGGCATGGAAGAGCGCCGCAGCCTCTCCGGCCTGCTTCAGCAGCACCATGCGCTGGGCCAGCGGCCTGTGCCATTCGGCGGCAATCAGCGCATGCCGACCGGCCTCAGCCAATTGCGGGGCCTTGACCAGCGACAGCGCCACGATTCCGCCCTCGGTCGACCCGCTCAGGGCAAACTGCGCCGCCTGGCTGACATTCTCGCCGAGCACCAGCCGGGGCCGGATCGCCTCCCACAGGCCGGCATGGCGCAGCGCTTCCTCCGCCGCACGGCCATAGGGAGCATGCTCGGGATTGGCGATGGCAAACCGCCTGATGCGTCCGTCCGCCAGCGCAGCCTTCAGCCCTTGCAGCCCTTCGTCGACCGCCAGCGGCGAAGCGTGTGGTGCCAGCAGCACGATGCGGCCGATGCCATAGAGCGCGCCGCGATCGCGCGTCAGGCCCCCGTCCGCCAGCTGGAAAACGAAATCCTCGTCCGCTGACATGAACATCTCGAACGGCGCTCCCTGGGCGATCTGTCGGCGGAAATTGCCGGATGACCCATAGACCGGGATGATCTCCAGCCCCGTTTCCTGCCGGAATGCGCCAATGATCTCGTCGAGTGCGAACTTGAGGTCGGAGGCAGCGGCCACGCGGGGCACAGAGGCCGGGCGCGTCTGGCCGAGAGCGGTCCCGCCGCAGGCGAGCACGGCCGCAGAGCCGGCCATCAGCAGCGCATGACGCCGGCTTGGCATGGTCTTGAGAGGTGGCATCGGCCACTCCGGTTGCAATCGGCACTGCTCCGGATCGCCGATAAGCGATCCGGGAAAATGCGTCGAACGATGCGAAGGCTAGTCAAGGCACCCTGCCCTGACAACGGGCGCTGCCGTCGCAGCTGCGTGGCCCTCAGGTGCCGGCGCGGCGCACCATCTCGCGCTCCCAGTCGAGCGCATGCCCGATGATGGTGGCAAGATTGTCGAGCTTCGGCTGCCAGCCGAGATCATGACGCAACTTGTCGGCATTGGCCACAATCGAGGCCGGATCGCCGGGCCGGCGCGGCCCTTGCCTGACCTCGAAATCGACACCGGAAAGATTGCGGATCGTGTCGATCACCTGCCGGACCGAGTATCCCTTGCCATAGCCGGCATTGACCAGCACGCTGGCACCGCCGGAACGCAGATGGCTCAGCGCCGACCAGTGCGCTTCCGCCAGATCGCTGACATGGATGTAGTCACGCACGCAGGTTCCATCCGGCGTCGGATAGTCCTGGCCGAACACTTCCATGTGGCTGCGCTGTCCGAGCGCCGCCTGTGACGCCACCTTGATCAGGTGTGTCGCCGCCGGCGAGGATTGGCCATAACGTCCCCTCGGATCAGCCCCTGCCACGTTGAAGTATCGCAGGACGGCATAGCGGAAGCCATGGGCAGCGGCTGCATCGCGCAGCATCATCTCGCTCATCCACTTCGACGTGCCGTAGGGCGACACCGGCATCGGCGCATGGCTTTCTGACAAGGGCTCCAGCGACGCTTCGCCGTAGACCGCGGCTGTCGACGAGAAAATGAATTCCTTGACCCCGCCAGCCACGGCTGCCGCAATCAGCGTGCGTGTCTTGACGGTGTTGGCCAGATAATAGCCAAGCGGATCGGCCATCGATTCCGGCACCACGATGCGCGCCGCGAAATGGATGATGGAGCGCACGTTGTGCGCGCGGATGGCGGCCAGAACCGCTTCGAAATCGCCGGCATCAGCCACCACGAGCGGCACCTCGCGCGGCACGGACCAGCGAAACCCGGTCGACAGGTTGTCCAGCACGGCCACGGGCTCACCCCGGTCAGCCAGGTTCAGCACCATGTGCCCGCCGATATAGCCCGCCCCGCCTGACACAAGCACTGTCATGTCTGAACTCCCGCATTCCTGACCCGAACGCGGGCTCTTCTACACAACAACTGTCAAGAACCTGTTGCTCCGGCAGATGTTCAAGCCATCGACGTTGTTGCCGCCAGGCCATCCCGGATGACCGGCCTGGCTGGCAGCCGGGGATTCACAGCCCCCCCGATCGGAACCGAAAAGCTGTTGCGATTTCCTGCGGCTGTCTTAGGCAGAAGACCATGGACATCGAAACCACAGCGCTGCCCGGGGTTCTGCTGGTCAAGCCGAAACGCTTCGGCGACGAGCGCGGCTTCTTCTCCGAGGTGTTCCGGCATGATGCCTTTGTGGCGGCGGCCGGCCCGGTCCTGTTCGTGCAGGACAACCACTCCCGCTCGGCGCGGCGTCACACCCTGCGCGGCCTGCATTTCCAGCGCCCGCCCCGTGCCCAGGGCAAGCTGGTGCGCGTCGTGCGCGGCACAGTGCTGGATGTGGCCGTCGATATCCGCCTGGGCTCGCCTTGTTACGGCCAGCACGTCGTGGCCGAATTGTCTGACGCCAACGGCCACCAGCTCTGGGTGCCGCCTGGCTTCCTGCATGGCTTCGTGACACTGACAGACGACACTGACGTGCTCTACAAGGTCACGGAGTACTACAGCCCGGACCATGATGGCTCGGTGCGCTGGGATGATCCGGACCTCGGCATCGCCTGGCCAGCAGACCTGTCAGACCCGGTTCTGTCAGCCAAGGATGCCACAGCGCCGCGCCTGCGCGACCTTGCGGGCAACACTGCGGGGGTGTTCAGCCATGAGCCCTGAGCCTTCAGGCCGCCAGCAAAGAAACAGGAGGCCATGATGCATGTCCTGATCACGGGCGGGGCCGGCTTCATCGGCTCGGCGGTCATCCGCCATGCGGTCAACGATCTGGGCTGGCAGGTGCTCAACGTCGACAAGCTGACCTATGCGGCCCATCTCGGCTCCTTGCGCGAGGTCGAGGCCAGCCCGCTTTACAGGCTGGCAAAGATCGACATCTGCGATGCGCCGGCGCTTGCGGCCGAGTTTGCCGCCTTCGAGCCGGATGCGGTGATGCATCTGGCTGCCGAGAGCCATGTCGATCGGTCGATCACCGGCTCGCGCGCCTTCATCGAGACCAACGTGATGGGCACGCACAGCCTGCTCGAAGCGACCCGCGCTTACTGGAGCGCGCTGCCCGAGGTCCGCAAGTCGGCTTTCCGGCTGGTGCATGTTTCGACGGATGAGGTCTATGGCTCGCTCGGTGATGACGGGTTGTTCACGGAGACCACGCGCTACGATCCCAGCTCCCCCTACTCCGCCTCCAAGGCCGCATCGGACCATCTCGCCAGCGCCTGGGCGCGCACCTATGGACTTCCGGTCGTGATCACCAACTGCTCCAACAACTACGGCCCCTGCCAGTTCCCCGAAAAGCTGATTCCACTGGTGATCCTCAACGCGCTGCACGGCAAGCCGCTGCCGGTCTACGGCGACGGCGCGAACGTGCGGGACTGGCTCCACGTCGACGACCATGCAAGGGCACTCGTCCTGGCGCTCACCCATGGTCAGCCCGGCGAGACCTACAATGTCGGCGGGCGCAACGAGCGCCGCAACATCGAGGTCGTGCGCCGCATCTGCGCCGTGCTGGATGACATGCACCCGCAAGGCGCGCCCCATGACAGGCTGATCACCTTCGTCAGGGACAGGCCGGGGCACGACCAGCGCTATGCCATCGACGCCAGCAAGATCGAACGCGAGCTTGGCTGGCGCGCGCGCGAGAGCTTCGACAGCGGCATCGAAAAGACCGTCGCCTGGTATCTGGCGAACGAGTGGTGGTGGCGTCCCCTGCGCGAGAAGGTCTATGCCGGCGAGCGGCTTGGCCTCGGCCATCCCTGATGGCAGCGGCAATGCGCCTCGTCGTCACGGGCCGGCATGGACAACTGGCGACCGCGCTGGCCGAACGTGCGGCCGGCAAGGGCATCACCCTGATCGCCTGCGGCAGGCCGGAACTTGCCCTCGAGCATCCCGCCAGCATCGCCCCTGCCCTGAGCGCGCTGACGCCAGACATCATCGTCAATGCCGCAGCATGGACCGCCGTCGACCGCGCTGAAAGCGAGCCCGAGCGTGCCCATGCGATCAATGCCGCCGGTGCGGGCACTGTGGCCACCACCGCTGCAATGCTTGGCGTGCCCGTGATCCAGATCTCGACCGACTATGTCTTCGATGGCAGCGCAACCACGCCCTATCGAGAAAGCGATCCCGTAGCCCCACTCGGCGTCTACGGGCAAAGCAAGCTGGCAGGCGAGCAGGCCGTGATGGCGGCAACGGGCGACCATGCCATCCTGCGCACTTCCTGGGTGTTTTCGGCAACCGGCCAGAACTTCGTGCGCACGATGCTGCGGCTGGCCGAGACCCGCAGCGGGATTTCGGTGGTTGCCGACCAGATCGGCCGGCCAACGCCGGCGGATGATCTGGCAGAAGCAGTGCTGGGCGTTGCCGCGAACCTGCTGTCGAGGCGCGGCGAGCCGGCGCTGCGCGGCATCTTTCACGTTGGCGGGACCGGTGATGCGGTCAGTTGGGCCGGCTTTGCCGAGGCGATCTTTGCCGAAAGGGTGCGGCGCGGGGCTGGCGCGGTCAGCGTTCGCCCCATCGGCGCGGCTGATTATCCGACGCCGGCCCGGCGGCCTGCATGGTCCGTACTGGATGGCGCACGGCTAAAGGAAACCCACGGGATCATCCTGCCGGACTGGCGCATCGGGCTGGCCCGGTGCATGGATCGGCTCATGACAACGGAGCAGGCACCATGAAGGGCATCATCCTCGCCGGCGGCAGCGGCACGCGCCTGCATCCGATGACCATGGTCACCTCCAAGCAGTTGCTGCCGGTCTATGACAAGCCGATGGTCTACTATCCTCTGTCGGTGCTGATGCTCGCCGGCATCCGCGAGATCCTGCTGATCTCGACACCGGAGGATATGCCGCAATTCCAGCGCCTGCTCGGCGATGGCGCGCGCTGGGGCCTGTCGCTGAGCTATGCCGTGCAGCCGCGCCCCGAAGGGCTGGCCCAGGCATTCATCATCGGCGCTGACTTCATCGGTGACGGACCGTCGGCGATGGTGCTGGGCGACAACATCTTTTATGGCGGCGGCCTGACCCATGTCCTGGCCACAGCCCGCGCCCGGCAAACCGGAGCCACCGTGTTCGGCTATCATGTCGCCGATCCGGAGCGTTACGGCGTGGTCGAGTTCGATGCCGCGATGCGCGCCGTCAGCATCGAGGAAAAGCCCGCGAGGCCGCGCTCGAACTGGGCTGTGACCGGGCTTTACTTCTATGATGCGCAGGTGATCGACATCGCCCGCACGCTGAAGCCCTCGCCCCGCGGCGAACTGGAGATCACCGACATCAACCGCCGCTATCTCGAGATGGGCCAACTCCACGTCGAGAAACTCGGGCGCGGCTATGCCTGGCTCGACACGGGCACGCCCGACTCGCTGGCTGACGCCACCAACTTCGTGCGCGCGCTCGAACAGCGCCAGAGCCTCAAGGTCTGCTGCCCGGAGGAAATCGCCTTCGTGCAAGGCTTCATCGACCGCGCCCAGCTTCGCGAGCTTGGCCTTGCGCTGCAAAAGAGCACCTATGGCCGCTATCTACTTGCCGTCGCAGATGGCGCGACCGCCTGACCGGTCTCAGGCCGGCTGCCACAGCCTGCCGCCGCAGAGCGGCTTTGGCACACCCGTCGTCGATGGCAGCGACAGTGGCAACCCGCGCACCGAGCGCACGGCCAGATAGCCGAAGCATTCCGCTTCGAGCAGATCGCCGTCCAGACCTAGCGTCTCGACCGGCTCGACCGCAACGCCAAGCCGCGCGGCCAGCCCATCCATGAACACGGCATTGTGCCGCCCGCCCCCCGCCACCAGCCAGCGCCGCGGCGCGCGCGGCACATGCGCCAGCGCCGCCGCAACCGCCTCGATGGTGAAGGCCGCGAGGGTCGCCACGGCATCGTGGCCTCCGAGCTGATTCACGATCTTTGCTCGTTCGTGGAAGTCATTGCGATCAAGCGACTTTGGCACCGGCGCAGCAAAGAACGGATTGTCCATCAGGGTGGCCAGCACGGACGCGTCGACCCGGCCTTGCCGTGCCAGTTGCCCGCCATCATCGAAGGCGACACCAAACCGCCGCGCCACCAGATCGTCGATCAGCGCCGATGCAGGCCCGGTGTCGAAGGCGATGATCTCGTCGTCACCAAGATAGGTGACATTGGCCACGCCGCCGAGATTGAGCACCATCAGCGGCTTGGGCAGACCCGCCGCAAGCGCCGCGTGATAAAGCGGCACCAGCGGCGCGCCCTGCCCGCCTGCCGCCACATCGGCGAGACGGAAGCCATCGACAACGGCCACGCCCAGCTTGCGTGCCATGCGCTGGCCGAGCCCGAGTTGGCGCGTGAAGCGCCGTTCCGGCCTGTGAAAAACGGTCTGGCCATGCAGCCCGATCAGGTCGACTGCGGAGCCGTCAAGACCCTTGCCTTGCATGAAGGCGGCGATGGCCGCACTGAACGCATCGGTCACGGCCTCTTCAAGCTCGACCAGCGGCTCCCGTTCGGCGCGGGACGGATCATCGTCGAGCAGCGCCTTGAGTTTGGCCCTGAGCTCTGCGGGGTAAGGCATCGTCGCGCCGCCAAGCGGCCTGACATGGGCCAGCCCGTCGGTCTCGATCCAGGCCACATCGATGCCGTCCATGGAGGTGCCGCTGATCGCGCCGATCACGGACAAGGGGCGGTCAACGGTCATGGGCGGAACCTGTCAGGCAACGGACGTGTCGCTGGACTACAGCGCATCACAGTGAACAAAACCCTAGTAAGTGGCGTATGCAGGCTCCGGCCGGCTCGGTGCCAGCCGCGAGCCCTTGAGTTCTCCCGATGCTTCGAGAATCGGATAGGCCACATCCGTCAGGTGGGCGATGATGCGCTTCAGATCGCGCAGGATGTCGAGATGCAGCGACGATGTCTCCATCGACGCCACCGCCCCTTCGCGTAGCCGCCTGAGATGGTTCTCGGTGGCAGCCCGCTCCACGGCCCGCACAACGTCCTTGGCGCGCACCAGCTGCCGCGCCATGTCGAGATCGCGCGTCACGAACACGGTCACGGCCAGCCGCGAGTGCTCGACCGCACGGCCGTGCATGTCCTGCAATTCGCGCCAGCCCTCCTCGGAGAAGGTCGCTCCGAGGCGCTTGCGCTTGGCCGCAAGCTCCAGAAGATTCTTGTCGATGATGTCCCCGACATGCTCGAGGTTGGTCGAGAACAGGATGAGATCGAAGGCCCGGCGGCTGTCAGCCGCGCTCAAGTGCCCACGCGTCAGGCGGGTCAGGTAGAGCTTGACCTGTTCCTGGGCCTGATCGACCTGATCGTCGAGCGTCTTGATTGCGGCAACGCGCTCCTGCCCCTGTGGCTCGAAGGTCAGGATCACCTCGCGCAGCATAACCTCGACGATCTCCGCCGTCCGCAGGACCTCGCGGGCGGCACCGGACAGGGCCACGGCGGGCGTTTTCAGCGAACCCTCGTCAAGATGTTCGATCCGGCGCTCGCCGGGCTGCGGCATCGGTTCGGACAGGAGCCCTTCGAGCAGCTGCGCCGCGACACCGGTCAGCGGCAGGAAAACCAGCGCCAGCGCCAGGTTGAACAGGGTGTGTGCATTGGCGACCAGCCGGCCGCCTTCGCCCAGATACCCCACGACCGGCATGAGCAGCGGCAGCGCAAGGATCGCAGCCAGCGCCCCGATCAGCCTGAACAGCAGGTTGCCGAGCACGACCCGGCGGGTGGCCAGACGAGCAGCCATGTTAATGCCGAAAGCAATCAGGCCCGAGCCGACATTGGCGCCAAGCACCAGCGTCAGCGCGAGCAATGGGCTGATGCTGCCCGCCGCGGTCAGGGCCATCACCAGCAGGATCATCGCCACGCTGGAATGGATTGCCCAGGTTACCAGCGCGGCCACGGCAAGGGCCAGGATCGGCTGACCCTCCAGCCTTTGCAGCACCAGAGTCAGCAGCCAGTCGCTCTGGAGCGGCTGCGAGGCACTGATGATCATGCCCAGTGACAGGATCATCAAGGCCACGCCCACCAGCGCGCGGCCAAGGTTGCGCCACATGGCTGGCTTCGACCAGGTGAACAGCCCGACGCCCACCACCAGCATCGCCGGAACAAATGCCTTCAGATCGAAGGCCAGCGCCTGCACCACCATGGTCGAGCCGATATCGGCACCAAGCATCACAGCCAGTGCCGGCGCGAGCAGGATCAGCTTTCGCTCTGCAAAGCTGGCAACCAGGATCGCGGCCGCCGACGAGCTTTGCAGCGCTGTGGCCACCACCACGCCGCCGGCACAGGCCGCAATGCGATTGCTGGTCGCCCGCGCGATGAGCTGTCGCAGCCGTTCGCCGAAGGCACGCTCGATGCCGGTCCGCACCAGCCGCGTCGACCACAGCAGCAGCGCGATTCCCCCCAGCAACGAAACGAGCAACGATTGCCCAGCCATCTCAGCCAGCCTCCGGATCATGCAACGCAAAGCCGCAAGACGCGGCGATTCAAGCCAATGACACTAAGCCCACCATCAATGAACCGGCTAATGATTTTTACGCTGTCCGGCCCGCTGATGGCGAGGGCGCGAAGAGCCGCTGGATGCATCGATACGCCCGCCCGCGCATCGACCGACGGGTGCTGCGGAAGCTCTGGCAAAACGCCTGCCCCTGAGGCATTGCATTCGTATGCAAAGTCATTAGCATGGCTGCCTGATCACAGGGGAACAAGGGAGAGAGTCATGTTCAACCGCCGCACATTCGGACTTCTGGGAACCATTGCACTGGGGACTCTGCTGGCATCGCCGGTCATGGCAAAATGTGCCATCACCCGCACCGGCACGGTCGATGTCATCGGCAATGCCTTCCCGGTGATCGACCATATCGCCAAGGCCATGCAGGCCTGCGGCAACAGTGGCCTGACCGTCAACGTCAAGGTCACCGACAAGGCGCGCGTCGAGACCGAGCAGGCCTTTGCCGCCGGCACCTCGCCGTTCGAGGTCGCCCATGTCTCCAACGGCGTGCTGGTCAACCTGCTCGCCAAGGGCCAGCTCCAGCCGATGACGGACCTCGTCAACAAGTACAAGGCCCAGTACAAGCTTGAGGACCGCATGCTGGTGACCGTCGGCAACGAGGTCTACGGCATCGCCTTCATGGCCAATGCCCAGCACCTTTTCTACCGCAAGGATGCACTGGAAAAGGCCGGCGTGCAGCCACCAAAGACCTATCCCGAACTGCTCGCTGCCCTGCCGAAGCTCAAGGCCGCCGGCTTCGAGACGCCGTTCACCGCCGCCTACAAGACCGGCTGGGATATCGCCACCGAATTCACCAACATCTATCTGGGTGACGGCGGCGAGTTTTTTGCGCCCGGATCCGCCATGCCGGCGTTCAACAATGCCAAGGCCGTCGCCGCGCTCGACACCATGAACAAGTTGAAGGGCTTCATGTCGCCCAACGCGCTGGCCCTCGCGACCGCCGACGTGACCACGGCCTTCCAGCAGGGCCAGGCTGCGATGGGCATCCTGTGGGCCTCCCGCGCCGCTGCCATGGATGACGACAAGGTCTCGAAGGTGGTCAACCAGATCGAGTTTGCGGCAGCCCCAGCCGTCACTGCCGGCGGCAAGCCGTCCAACGCCATCTGGTGGGATGCGTTCGTGATGCCCAAGCAGATGGACGGCGATCGGGAAGCCGCCTTCCTCGTGATGATGGAAGGCATCTCCGAAGACACGATGAAGAGCGGCATGACGCTGACCAACTGGCTGCGTTCGGGCTTCCAGCCCAATCGTCACTCGAAGGGCGTGGCCGAAACCATCAATGCCAACGCAGCGATGTGGCCCGACCAGCCCTATTTCAGCCTCGCCCACGCCGCGCTCGGCAAGGCCGCGTCCGATGTTCTCGCCGGCACCAAGCCTGCCGCCCAGGCTCTGGCCGACGCGGAAAAGGAATATGTCCAGACGGCCAAGGAGCGCGGCTTCATCAAGTGAGCTCGCGCTATCCAGCGCCCGGCTTGCGACAAGGCCGGGCCTGAGCCCGCCTTTCCGGTCTTTGCCGAAGGGCGCGCTCTCCGAACAGACCAACAGCCGGCGCAGGGGCCTGACCCCGGTGCGCCGGCTTCCGGGGCGGGTCTCCTGCTCGCCCTATCCCGACGAGCGATGCCATGCCGTTTCGCACCTTCCTCGGTTTTGTCCTGCCCTCCGTGGTGGCGATGCTGATGCTGATCGCCCTGCCCTTGGCCGGCGTGGTCTATCTGAGCCTGTGGAACAGCTACACCAAGACAAACTTCGTCGAGACCACGGTGCGCACCCCCATTGGCACCCGTGTCGATCGCCGGCCTGTGGCAGAACTCGACGCAGCCGGCAACCCGGTGATCGTGCGCGAATGGTATGGCTCGCGCAATTTCGAGACGGTACTTGGCACGGCGAACCTCGCCGACGCGTGGGAACGTGACCGCACCGTGGCGCCGGGCGGCCAGCCGGCCTCCGCCTGGCAGCGCTTCAAGGCGCTGTTCCGCGATGTCACCAACGTCAAGTTCTGGGGCGCACTCGAGTTCACGCTGCTTTACACCGCCGTGACCACGCCGATCATCCTGGTGCTCGGCTTCCTGATCGCCATGGGCGTCAATTCGGTGGTGCGCGAACTGAAAGGGCCGCTGATCTTCGCCTCGCTGCTGCCCTTCATCGTCACCCCGGTGGTGGGGTCGCTATCGATCAAGTGGCTTTTCCTCGACAACGCGATCATCACCGTCTGGCTGGAGCAATTGGGCTTCGGCAAGATCTACTTCATGCAGAACGCCTTCACCACGCGGCTGCTGATCATCCTGGTGGGCATCTGGAAGGCTACGCCGTTTGTCTTCATCGTGCTCTATGCCGGCTTGCAGACCGTGCCGTCCGAAACGCGCGAAGCGGCGATCATCGACGGGGCCAACCGCTGGCAGACCATCCGCCATGTCATCATCCCGCACCTGATGCCATTGTTCGTGTTCGTGACGCTGATCCACCTCATGGATGCCTACCGCGTGTTCGAGCCGATCCTGGTGTTCTCGGGCGGACAGGGCGCCGATTCCCTCCAGCATCTGGCCTACAAGATCCTTTCGGACGAGCAGAACTTCCACAAGGCCTCGGCGGCGGCGCTGCTGATGGTGCTGGGCATCGTTGTCCTGCTCATCCCGCTGATCATCAAGACCTACAAGGACCAGCGGAGGGCCTTCGCATGAGCCAGCCATCCGATACGCCGAACCTCGCCGACAGGATGCCGCTCTGGCTGATGCTGCTGACCGGCCTCGGGCTCACCGTGTGGGTGCTGGCCGCCGCATTCCCGTTCTTCTGGATGACGCTGATCTCGTTCCGCCTGCCGGTGGATGCGTTCTCGGTTCCGCCCAAGCTGATCGCGCCGTTCACTACCGAACATTACTGGCAGCTCTGGGTTGGTGATCGCTTCTGGCTGAAGTTCCTCAACTCGACCATCATCACGGTTGGCGTTTTGGTGATCTCGCTGACCATCGGCTGTCTCGCAGCCTATGCGCTGGCGCGCTATGGCGGGGCGCTCGGCTTCTGGCTGCTGCTGGTGGCGCTG
>JAIYDY010000004.1 GCA_027487245.1 Hyphomicrobiales bacterium | reverse complement strand
TTCGACGCGCAGGTCCGACAGGCCGGCCTTGAACGCCTCAAACAGCGAGTTCTGATCGCGGAAATAGTCGTAACGGATCACGTCGACGTTGTGCAGGCCGCGCATCAGCGGGTGGCTGGCGGCCCAGAAATCGGGCCTGCGGGTCATAGTGATGCTTTCGCCGGGCCGAAGCTCGCTGATCAGATAGGGTCCGGAGCCGACAAGCGGGGTGAAGGTGGTTTCCGGAAACGTCGCCGGATTGGTGGCATGCCTGGCGAAGATCGGGATCGAGCCGATGATCAGCGGTGTCTCGCGGTCCGCGCCGGGGCCGAAGATGAAGCGCACGGTGACGGCGTCCGGGGTTTCGACACGGGCGACGCGGCCAAGGCTCGATCGGTGGAACGGCTTTCCGTGGGTGCGCAGCATCTCGTAGGAAAACACCACGTCCGACGCGGTGACCGGTTTTCCATCAGAGAACCGTGCGGCTGGATCGAGATGAAAGGTGACGGAACTGCGGTCATCCGGCAGTTCGACCGCGCGGGCCAGCAGCCCATAGGCGCTGAACGGCTCGTCCGGCGAGCGATAGAGCAGGCTCTGGAGCACGAAGCGTTGCATCGCGTCAGGGGCGACGCCGCGCACAACGAAGGCATTCAGGCTGTCGAAGGTGCCTTGCTGGCCCATGATAAGACGGCCGCCCTTGGGTGCATCCGGATTGACGAAGGGAAGATGCGCGAACCCCGGCTGCAAGGCTGGTTCGCCATGCATGGCGATGCCATGGCGCTTTGGCTCTTCGGCGCGGGCACGGGAGCTCGTTGCCGTGACGAGCCCGACGACAAGACCGAGGATCGCAAGCGACACAAAGGCGCGTGCCACGGCCACCAGCGCCAAGCTTGCAGGCTTTTTCTCCAAGGTTTGCCGACGAATCCACATAAGGTCACGATAGCATGTTGATCGGTGTCAGTCCGAGGGTGGAAATCTTCCGGGCAACCAGATAAAGGAGCACCGAGTCATGGTGTTGCCGCAATCGCAACCCACCTGCAGCGGGCTTGTTTCGCGCGGGCCCGATGACAACATGATGCGTTACGATGGTGGTTGCGGCACGGTTCGCGACACGGACAAGGGGAATACAATGACTGCTTCTCAGGACATCGCCGGTTCATCCCCGCGCCGGTTGTCGCGTCTGTCCGCCGGCGTGATGGCTGCGGCCCTGGCCGTGTCGTTCACGCTGCCGGCCTTCATCGCGCCAGCTTCGGCCCAGCAGCCCCAACCTGCCACGCCGCGTCCTGCCGCGCCGCGCCCGGCCACGCCGGCTCCGGCCCCAGCCGCGCCAGCACAGGCTCCTGCCGCTGCGGGCCAGGCGGCTGCCGGCCCGACCATCGTGCAGGTCAAGCCGGAGCCAAGCCAGACCGAATGGACCAAGGTCTGTGGCAAGGATCCCGGCAATCAGCGGGAAATCTGCTATACCACGCGTGATTTCGTGTCCGATCAGGGCCAGCCGGTGATGGCGGTTGCCGTATATGACGTGAAGGGCGACCCCAACCGGATCGTGCGCTTCCTTCTTCCGATCGGCCTGCTGCTTCAACCCGGTATGCGCTTCGGCGTCGATCAGGCCCAGCCGATTGCCGGCCGTTTCCAGATCTGCTTCCCCAATGGCTGCTTTGCCGAAGCGACGATGAATGAAGCCCAGCTCAACACCTTCAAGCGTGGCACGACGATCAACGTCAGCGTGCAGAACCAGACCGCGCGGGAAGTGACCTTCCAGGTGCCGCTTGCCGGTTTTGCCAAGGGCTTCGATGGCGCGCCGATCGATCCTGCCGAACTGCAGAAGCAGCAGGAGGCCCTTCAGGCCGAGATCCAGAAGCGCGAGGACGAACTGCGCCGGCGCCTCTCGGGCGAGACCGCCCCTGCCACGCCGCGCCCCTGATCCGGATGACATCCATCAGAAACAGAAAAGCCGGGCCATGCGCCCGGCTTTTTTCGTCTGAGGCTATTTCCGGCTGCAGTCCTGCCCGTCAGTTGAGGCGGTCGGCCGCCACGGTGTATTCGCCATTGGCACTGGAACTGAAGTAGTCGTCGATCTGGGGATGGCGCACCGGCTCGCCGCTGTCGTCGAGCACGAGGTTCTGCTCCGAGACATAGGCGATGTATTCGGTTTCCGCATTCTCGGCGAGCAAATGATAAAAGGGCTGGTCCCGCGTCGGCCGAACATGCTCGGGGATCGAGTTCCACCACTCCTCGGTGTTGGAGAACTCGGGGTCGACATCGAAGATCACGCCGCGGAACGGATAGATCCGGTGGCGCACAACCTGTCCGATCCGAAACTTCGCGTCGCGTGCCTTCACCTGTCTCTCCGCCGATGGCTGTGCGGCAACAAAGCCAGCGCGCCTCTAGACGAGAGCTAGGCGTCGCGGCCCGATGCGTCAATACCATGACGGACACATCGCGGTGAACCCTGATCGCCCGGTTCTGTGCCTGTCATGCGGGGCAAGCGTGGGCCGGTGCCGCAATCGGGCAGTTGCCAGCCAGCGAGCGAGCTTCTACCGGTCAGGCATCACTCGAAGCCCCGGTTCCGATGGCCAGCATCCTGTCCCTGTTCGATCTTGTCCTGCCGTTCTTCGGCATGATCGCGCTCGGCTATTTCTGCGGCAAGCGGGTGAAACTGCCAGCCGAGGGGCTGGCTTGGATGCAGTTCTTCCTGATCTACGTCTCGCTGCCAATGCTGTTTTACCGGCTGATTGCCGACAAGCCGCTGAGCGATCTAACCAACTGGCCCTACGTCATCGCGACGACTCTGGCGACCTATGTGGTCTTCGCCCTGTCTTTCACGGTCGGTCTTTACTTCACGCGCGGCAACCTGCCGCAATCGGTGATGCAGGGCGTCGCGGGGGCCTATTCCAACATCGGCTACATGGGCCCGCCGCTGGTCCTGGCGGCCCTGGGGCCGGCAGCCAGCGCGCCCGTCGTGCTGATCTTCGTGTTCGACAACCTTTTGCTGTTCTCGCTCATCCCGTTCCTGATGGCGCTGGCGGGCGTGGAGAAGAAGAGCATGCTGGAGACGGCGCGCGATGTGGCTTGGAAAGTGGTGACCCACCCTTTCAACGTCGCGACGGTGCTTGGCGTGATCGCAGCAGTCACCAAGCTGCAGTTGCCCAGTGCGCTTGACAAGATGACGATCTGGCTTTCGGGAGCCGCTGCCCCGTGTGCGCTGTTCCTGCTGGGGGTGACGGTGGCGATCCGGCCGATGCAGAAGATGCCGCCTGAAGTGCCGGCGCTGATGTTCATCAAGCTGATCGTACACCCGCTGTTGATCCTGCTGCTGCTGTCCATCATGGGCGATTTCCCGCCGGCCTGGGTGTTTGCTGGCATGGTCATGGCGGCCCTGCCTCCGGCCCTCAACATCTTCGTCATCTCGACCCAGTATGGGGTTGGCGTCGAGCGGGCGTCGGCGAGCATCCTGGTCGGCACGATTGCCTCGATGGTCACGCTGACCCTGTTCCTCTGGCTCATCCGTGAAGGCTACATGCCGCACGACCTGTTTCCCTCGCGCTGAAGGGCGGCCATGACAGGGCTTCCGCTGGATGGTGTCTCGGTTCTGGATTTCTCGACCCTGCTGCCGGGGCCGCTGGCGAGCCTGATGCTGGCCGAGGCTGGCGCGGCCGTGACCAAGATCGAGCGACCCGAGGGGGAGGATCTCAGGCGTTTCGAGCCTGCCTTCGGTGACAGTTCGGCGCCATTCATGATGCTCAACGGCGGCAAGTCGGTTCTGGGCCTTGATCTCAAGATCGCTTCGCACCGGGATCACGCCATCGCACTCGCCATGAAGGCAGATGTGCTCATCGAGCAGTTCCGCCCCGGTGTGATGGAGCGGTTACGGCTTGGTTTTCCAGCGCTGTCAGCGCTCAATCCCCGGCTGATCTATTGTTCGATCACCGGGTTCGGGCAGGAGGGGCCGCGCGCGCAGGAGGCCGGCCATGACCTGACCTATCAGGCGCTGTCGGGCGTTCTGGCGCAATCGCTCCAGCGCCATCAGCCGCCGCCGCTGCCGCCCGCGCTGATCGCCGACATGGCCGGCGGCGCCTATCCGGCCGTGCTCAACATCCTTCTGGCGCTTCGCCAGCGCGACCGCACCGGGGTGGGCTGTCATCTCGACATCGCCATGACCGGCAACATGGCCCCCTTCGCCTGGCTTGGCGCGGCCACAGCTGCGACGACGGGCCATGCGCCGGGCGGTGGCGAGACCTTGCTGACCGGAGGCTCGCCGCGCTACCGGATCTATGCCAGCGCCGATGGATGGTTCGTCGCGGTCGGGGCCATCGAGGACAAGTTCTGGCGCGTCTTCTGCGATGCGATTGATCTGCCTGAGGCGCTGCGCGCGCCAGAGGCACCGCCGACCAGCGTTATCGACGCTGTTTCAGCGATCATCGCCACGCACGATGCCGAGTACTGGCGCCAACGGCTTGAGCCACTGGATTGCTGCTGCTGCGTGGTGCGCACGCTGGCCGAGGCCCGCGATGATGCTCGGGCGCGCCTCAGTCTGCATCCGGCACGCGTGGCCGACGATAGCGGCGTGAGCATCCCGATGCAGGCCTTGCCCATTGTGCCGTTCTTCCGGCACGGCGCCGACAAGGTCCGCAAGGTTGGCAAGATCACCGCGTGGCCCGAGGGCACGTGACTTATCGTCCCGATGGTGTCAGTCCCTGGCGCATCACGAAGCGGCGCAAGGGTGCGATGCTGTCGAGCGCCAGAAGGCCAAGGCCGCGGGCGAAATCAACCGGCAGAAGGTCGGACAGCAGCGAACGGTTGAGCGCATCGACCGCCCCGGTGCGCGTGCGCACATCGCTGGCGCGGCTGCGCTCATAGGCTGCGAGGCCGCCCGCGGCGCCGGGATCGCGGGCGTCTGCCGCCTCGACCAGAGCCGCGACATCGCGCAGGCCGAGATTGAGGCCTTGCGCGCCGATCGGGGGGAAAACGTGGGCCGCTTCGCCGATCAGGGCTGTGCGCTGTGCGCTGAAGCGCTCGACCGACAGCCCACCCATCGGCACCAACCCACGCGGTCCATCGATGCTGACAGCGCCCAGGATCGAGTGCGTGCGTTGCTCGATCGCCAGGCCGAGTGCGCCGTCATCCAGCCCTATCAGCCGCTCGCCTTCCTCGGGCGTCACCATCCAGACGATGCTCGAACGTCGGCCGAGGAGGGGAACCGTCGTGCATGGGCCAGACCGGGTATGAAACTCGGTCGAGACATCCCGGTGTGCGCGGCTGTGGCGGATGATGGTGGTGAGGGCCGCCTGCGGATATTGCCATTCCTTGCCGCCGATGCCCATGGCCGCACGAACCACTGACCGGCGACCATCGGCCCCGGCGACCAGCTTCGCGCCCAGCGCGGTGCCATCCGCGAGGTCCAGATGGGCCATGTCCTCATCGGCGTGCATGCCTGAAACGGAGCTCTCCAGCCGCGCGATGGCGGGTTCGCCGGCCACCGCATCCAGCAAGGCTGCTGACAATGTCGCGGTCTCGACATTCCAGCCAAACTGGTCGAGGCCGATTTCGTGGGCCTTGAACTCGGTCGGCGGCCTGCGGAACAGGCTGCCCGTGTCATCGACCAGCCGCATCGTGGCCAAGGGCGCGGCCTCGTCCTCCAGCCTCTTTGTGACACCAAATCCGGCCAGCAGACGCCATGAACCATCCATAAGGGCGACCGTGCGGCCATCGCGACGGGCCGAAGAAGGGCCGATGAGCGCGACGCGGAAACCCTTCTGCGCCATGGCCAGCGCAGCCGCAGCCCCGACGGGGCCGGGGCCTACGACGGCCACATCGAAACAGGGTGACGGTTGGGGCATGGCTGTGTCTATCCCGCCGCCTTTGCGGATGCCAGCGGGCGGGTTGTCACGGGTTCGCCGCCTGTCTTTTTTTCTGAAGGTGATAGAGCACGAAGGCGAGGGCACACCCTGCCGCGATGCCGATCATCAGATCGACAAGCGCTGTGAGCCCGAAGGTGAGGAGCAGAACCAGCATCTTGCCGCGCTCGCCGCGCAGCAGCGTCATGACCTCGTGCCGGTCCGCCATGTTCCAGGCCACGACAGCCAGAACACCGGCGAGCGCGGCCAGTGGCACATGCGAGGCGAGGGGGGCGGCCAGCATCATGAAGGCCAGGAGAAAAACACTGTGCAGCATGCCGGCGACAGGACTGGCGGCACCAGCCCGGATGTTTGTGGCTGTGCGCGCGATCGTGCCGGTCACGCACATTCCGCCGAAGAGCGCGGTGGCCATGTTGGCAACGCCCTGGGCGACGAGTTCGGCGTCGGCCCGGTGCCGCCGCCCCGTCATGCCATCAGCCACCACCGCCGACAGCAGCGATTCGATGCCGGCCAGAAAGGCGATGGCAATGGCATCAGGCAGGACCGCCAGCATCTTGTCGGTGCTGAAGGGTGGCCATGCCGGCGCCGGAAGACCGTCGGGGATGCCGCCAAAACGCGTCCCGATGGTTTCCACCGGCAGGGCCAGCGCATAGCTGGCGAGGGCGGCCAGCGCGACAGCGACCAGGAGGCCCGGCACGCGCGGGCTGAAGCGGCGCAGCAGCAGGATGCTGCCGATCACACCGGCCGAGATCAGCACCGCAACGAGGTTGAGTGAGGCGCCGGCCTGCCACAGGGCTGCAAGCTTGGGTAGGATGGCACCTGGTTCCTTGCCGGGCAGTGTCAAACCGAGCAGATCGCGGATCTGGCTGGCGAAAATGATGACCGCGATCGCTGCTGTGAACCCGACCAGCACCGCGTGCGGCACGTGGCGGATGATGCCCCCCATCCGGGTCAGCCCCATGACAACGAGGATCCCGCCACCCATCAGCGTGGCCAGAAGCAGGCCATCATAGCCGTGCCGGTCGATGATCGACGCAATCAGGACAATGAAGGCCCCTGCGGGGCCACCGATCTGGAACCGGCTGCCGCCCAGCATCGAGACCAGAAAGCCTCCGACGATGGCAGCATAAAGCCCGGCTGCCGGCGTCGCGCCCGAGGCAATGGCAATCGCCATCGAAAGCGGCAGAGCAACAATGGCCACGGTGAGCCCGGCCACTACATCGCGCTGGAATTGGCCCATCCCATAGCCGTCGCGAAAGGTCGAGACCAGCTTGGGGACGCGGGAACGGGACAAGGGGTCCGGACTGCCGGGCGTTTCTGACGGGCGGGGCGCGGCCATAGTATTGTCATCTCCGGGGATGCGGCGCATCGGCGTGGGCGCACCCGGACATATCACATGCGCGTCTTGTGAGATGCAATCATCAAGACCTGTTGCAGGTGCGGGTTGACGATTGCGCTGCCTCGACCCCGCCACAGCCTTGCGCTAGGGTTCCGGGATGAATGATCAGATCATCGGCAAGGCCAAAGCCAATCAGGCCATTGCCGACACACGCAAGGCGCTGGACGATATCGAGCGCGACATCGCCCACGGCACGCGTGCCTATGTGCTTGGGCCCTATCTCTCGCCGCGCGCGCAAACGAAGATGGGTCATGATCCGGCCCGCAGCCCTGCCGCGACGCGCGCCATGGAGGCGCGCCTCGAAGAGGCTGTCGGACTGGCGGCCGCCATCGACCTGACCGTTGCCGGCAAGGGCATCGCCCAGTTGCAGGCGCTGAGGCCTGCCACCTATCTTGGCAAGGGCAAGGTCGAGGAGATCGAGGCGCTGATCACGGAAGGCGAGATCAAGCTGGTGATCGTCGATGCGCCGCTCTCGCCGATCCAGCAGCGAAACCTCGAAAAGGCCTGGAAGTGCAAGGTCATCGACCGCACCGGGCTGATCCTCGAAATCTTCGGCCGGCGCGCGCGCACCAAGGAAGGCGCGCTTCAGGTCGAACTGGCGCACCTCAACTATCAGAAAAGCCGCCTCGTGCGGTCGTGGACCCACCTTGAGCGCCAGCGCGGCGGCTTCGGCTTCCTCGGCGGGCCGGGCGAAACCCAGATCGAGGCGGACCGCCGGCAGATCCAGGAGCGTGTCGCCAAGATCGAACGCGATCTCGAAACCGTGGTCAGGACACGCGGGCTTCACCGCCAGAGCCGCACCAAGGTGCCCTATCCGGTCGTGGCGCTGGTGGGTTACACAAACGCTGGCAAATCGACCCTGTTCAACAGGCTGGCTGGCGCCGATGTCTTCGCCAAGGACCTGCTGTTTGCCACGCTGGACCCGACGGCGCGGGCGATCAGGCTGCCGCATGGCCAGAAGGTGATTCTCACCGATACAGTCGGGTTCATTTCCGATCTGCCGACCATGCTTGTGGCCGCCTTCCGCGCCACGCTGGAAGATGTGGTCGAGGCCGATGTGATCTTGCACGTGCGGGACGTCGCGCACGAGGACACCGAGGCCCAGAGCGCGGACGTCGACGCCATCCTCAGCGATCTTGGCGTACGCGGCTCAAAGGCGGTCACGGGCGCTGACGGCGCGCCATTCCGGCCGGCAGAACCACCAACGCCGCTGATCGAGGTCTGGAACAAGGCTGACCTTTTGCCCGAACACATCCACGACCAGTTGCAGGCCGTGGCTGCGAACCGCGCAGCAGAGGAGCGGCCGGCGCTGGTCTCGGCGCTGACCGGGGAGGGCATCGCTGCGCTGTTGCAGCGGGTCGAGGACAAGCTGGCGCGGGGCACCACCAACTACCTGATCACCCTCGATCCCAGCGACGGGGCCGGCCTTGCCTGGCTCTACACGCAGGGCGAGGTGCTGGAGCGCCGCGAGGACACGAAGGGACGCATCCTCGCGATGTTGCGGGTGCCGCCGCAACGCAAGGAGCGGGTGCTCCAGCGTTTTCCCGGCGCGAAGGAGCGCTGATCGCCGGCAACGACAGGCCGGCTTTCATCCTTCGACGGGCTCAGGATGAGGATCGCTGGTCCGCTTGTGTTCCGGAACGCTGATGGTTTTCTTGTGGTGCTATTGGCCATCTGGCGGCGCGTGCACAGCCGCGGCGCTATCGTTTCTCTGTGGCTTTCGCCTCGTTCCAGAGCGCGTCCATTTCGTCGAGCGAACTCTCAGTCAGCATGCGGCCTCTGGCGGCCAACGACTTTTCGATGAAGGCGAAGCGGCGCATGAACTTGGCGTTGGTGCCTGACAGCGCCGCATCCGGATCGACCTGGAGGTGCCGCGCGAGATTGGCGATGGCGAACAGCATGTCGCCGACTTCGTCGCCGATGGCGGCGTTGTCACCTTGATCCAGCGCCTCCTCGATCTCGTCGAGTTCCTCCCGCATCTTGGCGAGAACGGCTTTGGGATTGTTCCAGTCGAAGCCGACTGTTCCGGCTCTCCCTTGCAGCTTCACGGCGCGGGTGAGGGGCGACAGGGTCGCCGCGACATCGGCAAGCAGACCGGCAGGTTCCGGGACTGCGCCGGCTGAGAGGCGCTCGGCGGCGCGCTCGGCCTTTTCTTCGGCCTTGATGCGCTGCCACGAGGCCTTGACCTCGGCGGGCGTCCAGTCTCGCCGCTCGCCGAAGACATGCGGATGCCGGCGGATCATCTTGCGGTTGATGGCCTCGACCACGTCGGGGAATGAAAAATGCCCCGCCTCGCTCGCCATCTGCGCGTGAAACACCACCTGCAGGAGCAGATCGCCCAGCTCGTCGCGCAGGTCGATCAGGTCGCCGCGCTGGATCGCATCGGCGACCTCGCAGGCTTCCTCGATGGTGTAAGGCGCGATGCTGGCGAAATCCTGCGCCAGATCCCAGTTGCAGCCTGTTTCCGGCGTGCGCAGGGCCGCCATGATCGCCAGAAGGTCGGTGATGTCGCGCCCGGGTTTCATGCCATCACCTTAGCGGTTCGACTGGGCTTCGTCAGCGCGGCCCGCCGGCCTCAGCCCGCTTAGCTGTGGAGAGCGCGCGGCAGGAGCGGCCGGCAGGTGCATGCAGTCGCATGCCTTGCTTTCGCCGAATGCCAGCGCCACATAGAGGCCGCCGGCATGATGCTTCGCCGGTCTTTGGACCGAGCCGGATGCTGCGCCTGTCATTTCGTGGAAAAACACGCCAGAAGACCGTGACCATGCCCAACTGGGCCTTCGGTCTGGTCGCGGCTGGCAGTGCCGCGCTCGGCGTGGCGCTCTTTCTGGCCATCAGCGCGATTGCGGTCCTGCTGTTGCCGATCGTGCTGGTGGTCGGCGGCATCACAGCCTTCGTCATGCGCAAGCGCATCGAAGCCATGCTGCGCAAGGCTGGCATGGGCCAGCCGCAGCCGGCCACAACGCGCAAGCGCACGGCCCGGAAGCCTCAGCGCGACGAGATCGAGGATGTGGAATACCGCGTGGTCGACGAACCGCCCCGCCGGCCCGAGGAACAGGGCCGGCGCTGACGCGCCCACGGCATGGACCGAGCACGTTTTGCCGATGTTGAAGGCGATGTTTCGCCTTGAGATGGCCTAAGGGCCGCTCGCCATGACCTTGGGAGCCGGCTTCCATGCCGCGACGAACAGACCGGCGACGATCATGGCGATGCCGACAAGCTGGATCGCAGCCGGCCATTCTCCCAGAACCGGCATGCCAAGGATGGTTCCGATCACCGGGATCATCGGCGGGAAGCGTCCGGCCACGGCGACGCCGAGGATTTTGGTCGCCCATGCCCAGAGCCAGAGGCCGATCACCACGTTGATCAGGCCCTGGTTGATGCCGTGAAAGACGATGGCCTGCCACGGCGCGACATCGAAGCCCCGGAAGTAGACCAGCGCATAGACCGGCAGATACAGTATCGACAGCACCGAGACGACTGCGGTGGCCTTCAGCCCGTCGATCTTCCAGAGCTGAAGTGCCAGCGGATAACCACCCCAGATCAGGCCGACACCGAGGAAGCACAGATCGCCGAGCAGCACGTTCGGTATGTGGGTCGCGGTGGTGGTGGCCAGGGCCAGTGCCAGCAGGCCGGCGAGCACGATGCCGACGCCGACCATGAGCGCTCCTGTAAGCTGTGTGCCGAACAGCAGAACGCCGCCGATGATGCCGATCAGGGTGACTGTGCCGGGGCCGATCGATGCGCCATGGGCGGCCGGGGCCATGGTCAGCCCCTGCATCATCAGAAAGCTCATCGGAAAGCCGGACATCACTGTCAGGATCAGGCCGCGACGCCAGCCAATACCGGCGCAATCGCGCACACCGGCCCGCCAGAAGACCGGCAGCAGGATCGCCCCGGCAACAGCGAAGCGCAGCGCCAGCATGTCATGCGCCGACAGCCCGTTAAGAACGGCATGGCGGCTGATGACGAAGTTCGAGCCGTAGATGAGCATGGCCAGCGCCATGCCGGCGATGGCGAGATGTCGTTTCTGGAGATTGAGCAAAAAGGCCATGCGGCTCCGTCAGGCGTTGACAGGATATGGCATGAGGCCTCCTGGCTTGGGAACGCTGCGCCGCGCATGGCCAGCCCGCGCCTGCGGCAGCGGGACCGGCCATGGGGTCTGAAGTCAGCGCAGCGTGGCCGGTGTGATGCTCAAGCGAGAGCCTTGAGGGCTGCCTTGCCGGCATAGCGAGCCTGCGAGCCGAGTTCCTGCTCGATGCGGATGAGCTGGTTGTACTTGGCGGTGCGGTCCGAGCGCGACAGCGAGCCGGTCTTGATCTGCCCGCAATTGGTGGCGACGGCCAGATCGGCGATGGTGGAATCTTCCGTTTCGCCCGAGCGATGCGACATCACGGCGCGATAGCCGGCACGCTGGGCCGTGTCGACGGCGTTCAGGGTTTCGGTGAGCGAACCGATCTGGTTGACCTTGATCAGGATGGCGTTGGCATAGTCGCCCTTGATACCCTTGGTCAGGCGTTCGACATTGGTGCAGAACAGGTCATCGCCGACGAGCTGGCACTTTGCGCCGATCTTGCCGGTGAGATCCTTCCATCCCTGCCAGTCATCCTCGGACATGCCGTCCTCGATCGAGACGATGGGGTAGTCCTTCACCAGCTTGGCGAGATAGTCGACCTGCTGGGCGATCGAGCGCTTCTTGCCTTCGCCGTGGTAGTCGTAGACGCCGTCCTTGAAGAACTCCGTCGCGGCGCAGTCGAGGGCCAGATGCACGTCCTTGCCTGGCTTGAAGCCGGCCGCGGTGATCGCCGTCATGACGAAGTCGAGGGCTGCCTCGGCCGAGGCCAGGTTGGGTGCAAAGCCGCCCTCATCGCCGACATTGGTGTTGTGGCCAGCCTTCTTGAGCGCGCTTTTCAGCGTCTGGAAGATCTCGGAACCCCAGCGCACAGCCTCGGCGACCGAAGGCGCGCCGGTCGGCATGACCATGAATTCCTGGAAATCGATCGGGTTGTCGGCATGGGCGCCACCGTTGATGATGTTCATCATCGGCACGGGCAGGACGCGTGCCTGTGTGCCGCCAACATAGCGGTAGAGCGGCAGGGCGGAAGCATCGGCCGCCGCCTTGGCGATCGCCAGCGATACGCCGAGGATGGCATTGGCCCCGAGCTTTTTCTTGTTCTTGGTGCCGTCCAGATCGATCATGGTCTGGTCGAGCAGCACCTGCTCTTCGGCTTCCATGCCGACAAGCGCCTCTGCAATGGTCTCGTTGACCGCAGCGACTGCCTTGAGCACGCCCTTGCCGCCATAGCGCTTCTTGTCGCCATCCCGCAACTCGACAGCTTCGTGCGCGCCGGTCGATGCGCCCGAGGGCACAGCGGCTCGGCCCATCGAGCCGTCTTCAAGGATGACATCGACCTCGACGGTCGGATTGCCGCGCGAATCGAGAATTTCGCGTGCGGTGATGTCGATGATCGCGGTCATGGCGGTGTCCTTCGTGGGCAGGCGGATGACGCGCTTTTAGACAAGGCCTCGCGCCCTGTCATCCCTGAAGGGTAGGCCGGAGATTCGTGTCTGGTCGCGGGCGATGCTGCGGCAACCTTGGGGGTTCCCTTGATGGGCCGCACCTGCCAAAAGCGGCGCTGCACGAAAGGAGCCCTCCATGGCAGGTCCAACCACCGGTCCGTCGACCCTCCATCTTGGCCAGTCTTCAGCCATTCCGGCCTCGCCGGAGCAGGCCGTGCTGGACCGTGTGCCCAATCCGCACCCCGGAACGGATTACCTGGCGCGGTTCACCGCTCCCGAGTTCACCTCGATCTGCCCCGTCACCGGACAGCCGGACTTCGGCATCCTCGTGATCGACTACCTGCCCGGCGACTGGCTGGTCGAGTCGAAGTCGTTGAAGCTGTATCTGACCAGTTTCCGCAATCACGGAGCCTTCCACGAGGATTGCACGGTGGGCATCGGCAAGCGGCTGGCCGATCTCTTGGAGCCACGCTGGTTCCGCATCGGCGGCTACTGGTATCCGCGAGGCGGCATCCCGATCGACGTGTTCTGGCAGACAGGCGAGGTACCCAAGGGCCTGTGGGTGCCGGATCAGGGCGTCATGCCCTATCGCGGGCGCTGACGCGCGCCGGCGGCGCGCCTACAGCTTCAGAAGGCGTGGGGCAATGATGCCCAAAAGCGCGATGCCGGCGGCCATGGCGAGAAGCGCGATGCTGGCACCGAAGCTGACCTTGAGGGCCCCGACGATGATCGGACCAAGGGCATGGCCGCAGAACAGCGAGCAGGCGAACAGGGCCACCGCCGAGCCGCGCGCTGTGGGGGCAAGTTCCGTGGCCTGCGCCTGAAATGTTCCGTGCATCAGGAAGAAGCCAAAGCCCTGCACAATGAAGCAGCCGATGGCCGTCCACCACGGCAGGAACGGCAGTGCGAAAACTGCGATCGCCGAAGCCATGATCAGCCCGCCGGCCAGCACCATCCTGGCCGGACCGAGGTGCGCGACAAGCCGGCGCACGGTGAAGCCATAGACAAGGCCGCCAAGGCCGGCACCACCAACCGCGAGGCCCGCCTCCGTGGCGCCGACGCCGGAGCGATCATCAAGGATCGCCGCCACATAAGGCATGATCCCGAAGATAAGGGCTCCTTCGAGGATGACCAGGCTATAGAGCGTGAGCGTGCGCGGATTGCGAAAAAGGCTTCGATAACGGTCGATGGCATTGGCGATGCTGAGGGCCTCACGGCCGGCATCCGGCCTTGGCTTGAGCACGACAAGAACCATGGTTCCGGCGATGCCTGCCAGCCCGGCAGCCGTCATCATCACGGCGCGCCAGCCGAAATGATCGGCGATCACGCCGGACGCCGCGGCGCCGGCCGTCTGGCCGACGATCATGATGGTGAGAAAGCGGCCCAGCGCGACCTGCCGCTCGGACATGGGCGCGCGGTCTCCGATGGCCGCCATGGCGATAGGGATGATGCCGCCGGCGAACACGCCCATCAACATCCGCAGGACAAACAGCGTCTCGAAGTTGCCGGCCAGCGCGCAGGCCACCAGCATGACGACAAGCGCCGCAACGCTGACCAGGATGGTGCGGGCCTTGCCCACGGCATCGGCAATCGGGCCAAGAAAGGGCTGGCCAACGGCGTAGCAGATCGAAAAGGCGGTCGCCATCATGGCAACCTGCGGGATCGTGCGTCCGAATTCGCCGGCAAGGGTTGGCACGAGCGGATCGAGCAAGCGCATCGTGAACGTGCTGGCAAAGCCCGCCATCCCGAGGACGAGGGTCAGACGCCTCAGCTCAGCCGCATCAGGGGCTGCTGTCATCAATCAGGCTGCTTTCGTGACACGGTCGTAGGCTTGGAGTTTCGCCAGAAGGGCCGGCATGTCCTTCAGATGGACCATGTTGGGGCCATCGGAGGGCGCATTGTCCGGGTCCTGATGGGTCTCGATGAACAGGCCGGCGATGCCGACTGCGACGGCAGCGCGGGCCAGGACAGCGACAAACTCGCGCTGGCCACCGGACGAACTGCCCTTGCCGCCGGGCTGCTGCACCGAATGGGTGGCATCGAAGATCACCGGCGCGCCGGTGCTTTCGGCCATGATCGGCAGTGCGCGCATGTCCGAGACGAGCGTGTTGTAGCCGAACGAGACGCCGCGCTCGGTGAGCATGACGTTGGGGTTGCCCGCGCCCGTGATCTTGGCCGCGACGTTCTTCATGTCCCAGGGCGCGAGGAACTGGCCCTTCTTGACGTTGACGGCCCGTCCCGTCCGGGCTGCAGCCTTCAACAGGTCGGTCTGGCGGCACAGGAAGGCTGGAATCTGCAGGATGTCCACGGCCTCGGCCACGATGGCGCAATGATCGCGCTCGTGCACATCGGTCAGCACCGGCAGCGACAGGCTCTCGCGGATTTCCGCGAAGATCGGAAGGGCGGCGTCCATGCCGACCCCGCGCGCAGCGCTGCCGCTTGTCCGGTTGGCCTTGTCGTAGGAGGTCTTGAACACCAGCCCGATGCCGAGGCCGGCGCAGATCTCCTTCAGGGCCGTTGCCATCTCCAGCGCATGGGCGCGGCTTTCCATCTGGCACGGCCCGGCGATCAGCGCGAAGGGCAGGTGGGTCGCGAACGAGACGTTCCCCACTGTGACTGTCTGTCCCATCAGTTCCGTTCCCAGTTCACGCCGAGGTTCTGGCGGCGGCAGATCGCCTCCTGCCTTGTGACGGAAGAGCCGGACGCTGTCACGCAAAAGCCGACCGGTACGGGCGTGAAACCAACGGCCACGGCGCTGCGGTGCCCTGCGCCGCGCGGTTTGCATCCTGTGCCGGGAGGGATGGCCGTTGCGGCAAACGCATGGTGAGTTCGGTGGGATTCGAACCCACGACCCCATGATTAAAAGTCACGTGCTCTACCGGCTGAGCTACGAACTCGCACCATGCGTGGCGTGCTGATAGGCGAGGCTGCCGGACGGGTCAACCGCTGGTCACACAGCTTGCGCCGCTGCTTTTGCGTGACTTCCCAAGACGGCACCCCATAATGCGCCAGTCCACTGATCGAGAGCCCGATGCCAGCACCGACCCTTGCCGAACTTCGCGCCGCTGCGGCGATCGTGCATGCGCACATGCCGCCGACCCCCCAGATCGCCTGGCCTTTGCTGAAGGCGCGGCTCGGTGTCGAGGTGGTCGTCAAGCACGAGAATCACACGCCGACCGGGGCCTTCAAGGTCCGCGGCGGCTATGTGTACATGGAGCGCTTTGCCCGCGAGGAGCGGGCGCGTGCCGATGGCAAGAATGCCCCGCGCGGCATCGTCAGCGCGACACGCGGCAACCATGGCCAGAGCCTGGCGCTGGCCGGGCGCGCATTCGGTGTGCCAGTGACCATTATCGTCCCCAGGGGCAATTCCCGCGAGAAGAATGCTGCGATGCGGGCTTTCGGGGCGGAGTTGATCGAAGCCGGCGAGGATTTCGATGCGGCCCGTGCTGTCGCCCTGAAGACAGCGGAAGAGCGGGGCCTGGCGATGGTGCCGTCCTTCCATGCCGATCTGGTGGCTGGCGTCGCGTCCTACGCGCTGGAGCTTTTCGGTGCCTTTCCGGACCTCGGCACGGTCTATGTGCCGATCGGGCTGGGCTCCGGCATCTGCGGCGTGATTGCGGCGCGCGATGCACTGGGTCTCAAGACTGAAGTCGTGGCCGTCGTGTCCGAGATTGCCGACGCGGCGGCACGGTCGATCGAAGCCGGCCATATCATCGAAGGGGATTCGGCCCGCACCTTTGCCGATGGCATGGCGACCCGCATTCCCTCGCCGGACGCCTTCGCGATATATGGCAAGGCGGTCGCGCGCGTGGTCCGCGTCAGCGACGACGAAGTGGCGGAGGCCATCCGCATCTATCACGAAGACACCCACAACATGGCCGAAGGGGCAGGGGCCGCGCCGCTGGCTGCGCTGATCAAGGACACCCGGCGCCAACACGACAGCGCCTGTGGCGTGATCCTGTGTGGCGGCAACATCGACCGCGATTGGGCCGCGACCGTTCTGGCCGGCGGCACACCCGAGCCGCGGTAGCCGGAGCCGGTCGCCGCGCGGCCAGGCCGACGATGTCATCGCTTGCGCCGAACACCCTTCCGTCTCTTGGCAACAATTTTCCAGTACAGGTTCCCCATGACCGATCCGAGACTGCCGTTTCTCGCCGAACTGGAGAAGAAGCTGCTCTGGTTGTCGACCTGGACGATCCACCATGCCAACCATGTGCGGCCGGCCGGCGAGGTCAAGGTCGGCGGGCATCAGGCCTCGTCCGCTTCGCTCGCCTCGATCATGACGGCGCTGTATTTCGCGGTCCTGAAGCCGGAGGACCGGGTGGCCGTGAAGCCGCACGCCTCGCCGATCTTCCATGCCATCCAGTATCTGATGGGCCAGCAGACCCGCGAGAAGCTCGAGAACTTCCGCGGCTACAAGGGCGCGCAATCCTATCCGTCGCGGACAAAGGATGGCGATGATGTCGACTTCTCCACCGGCTCGGTCGGGCTCGGCGTGGCGCAGTCGCTGTTCGCTTCGCTGGTGCAGGATTATGTCCGGGCGAAGGGCTGGGGCACGGACAGGCCGGAAGGCCGGATGATCAGCCTTGTCGGCGATGCCGAGATGGACGAGGGCAACATCTTCGAGGCGTTGCTCGAGGGCTGGAAGCATGGGGTGCGCAATGTCTGGTGGGTTGTCGACTACAACCGCCAGAGCCTCGATGCGGTGATCCGCGAGGGGCTGTGGGAGCGCTTCGAGGCGATCTTCCGGGCCTTCGGCTGGGATGTGGTGATCATCAAGCACGGCACCTTGCAGGAGGCCGCCTTCAAGGAACCCGGCGGGGAGGCACTGCGGCAATGGATCAACACCTGCCCGAACCAGCTCTATTCGGCGCTGACCTATCAGGGCGGCGCCGCCTGGCGCAAACGCCTGCTGGATGACCTCGGCGACCAGGGACCGGTGACGAAGCTGATCGAGGCGCGCAGCGATGCGGCCCTGTCGGAGCTGATGACCAACCTTGGCGGGCATGATCTGCCCAGCCTTGTCTCGGCCTTCGAGGCCGCGGCGCAGCATGACAGGCCGACCTGCTTTCTCGCCTACACCATCAAGGGCAAGGGCCTGCCGCTGGCCGGCCACAAGGACAACCATGCCGGGCTGCTGACGCCCACGCAGCTTGCTGCCTACCAGCAGGTCGCCGGCGTGAGGCCCGGCCATGAATGGGAGCGTTTCGAGGGGCTTGGGTTGGCGCCTGAGGCCATCGAGGCCTTCTTGTCGAAGGTACCGTTCTTCCAGAAGGGACGCCGCCGCTTCGCTGCGCCGCGCGTGCCGGTGCCGCCCGCCCTTGCTGTGCCGATGCAGCCGGTGATGTCGACACAAGCCGGCTTCGGGCTGATTCTCAACGAGATTGCCCGCGAGGACAGTGCCTTCGCCAGCCGCATCGTGACCACCGCGCCCGATGTGACTGTCTCGACCAATCTCGGTGCCTGGGTCAACCGCCGTCAGCTTTATGCCCGCAAGTCGATGGCTGATGTGTTCAAGCGCGAGCGCATTCCCTCGACCTATTCGTGGGAGTTCTCGCCATCGGGTCAGCATGTCGAACTTGGCATCGCCGAGATGAACCTGTTCATCCTGCTGTCGGCCATGGGCCTGTCGCACTCGCTGTTCGGGGAACGCCTGCTGCCGATCGGCACCCTCTATGATCCGTTCATCAGCCGCGGGCTCGATGCCCTGAATTATGCCTGCTACCAGGACGCGCGTTTCATGATCGTGGCGACGCCCTCGGGCGTGACACTCGCGCCGGAAGGTGGCGCGCACCAGTCGATCGGCACGCCGCTGATCGGGCTGACGCAGGATGGGCTGTGTTCATTCGAACCGGCCTTCGTCGATGAACTGGCCGTGATGATGCGCTGGGGCTTCGATTACATGCAGCGCGACGGCGAAGGCCTTGCACCGGCAGGGCGCGCACCGGAGGAGCCGAACGAAAAGACCTGGCTGCGCGACGAGATTGGCGGCTCGGTCTATCTCAGGCTGACCACGCGTCCGTTGGAACAGCCCCGGCGCACGATGACGCCCGAACTGGCCGAGGACATTGTTGACGGGGCCTACTGGATGCGCAAGCCCGGACCGAATGCCGAGGTCGTCGTGGCCTACACCGGCGCGCTGGCTCCCGAAGCGATCGAGGCCGTCGGCCTGATGGCGGAAGACCGGCGTGACATTGGCTTGCTGGCCATTACCTCCGCAGATCGGCTCAATGCTGGCTGGACGGCAAGCCAGAGGGCACGCGAGCGCGGCGTGGTCCATGCCCGCAGTCATATCGAACGACTGCTCGATGTGGTGCCGGCGCGTTGTGGGCTTGTCACCGTCATGGACGGGCATCCGGCCACGCTGGCCTGGCTTGGAGCTGTCAACGGCCATCGCACGCGCTCGCTCGGTGTCGAGCACTTCGGACAGACCGGAACCATTGCCGAGATCTACCGCCATTTCGGGATCGATGCGCGCGGCATCATGCGGGCCGCTGAGGCGCTGACCGGGGGCAGGGCGCTACGCCATCTGTGAATGGCGGTTAACCGCCCGGCAACCATCCGGCGCTAGGTTTGGGTCATGGTCAGACGCCGTGGTCCCGCCCGCTTCCTTGCGCCGTTCGCCTTCTACGTGGCGGCCAGCGCCTGCGCGGCGTATTTCATCTACCATGCCCATAACGGGCCGCGCGGGCTTGAAACCAAGCAGGAACTGACGGTCCAGATTGCCGAGCTGGAAATCGAGATCGGCAAGCTGCGCGAAGAGCGTGCCGAGTGGGATGCGCGCGTGGCACTGATGCGCCGTGACGAAGTGGACCGCGACCTGCTCGAAGAGCGGGCCAGGGCCTCGCTGGGCCGCGTCCACAGGAACGACGTCGTCATCATCGGCCGCTGAGCGTTGGCACGCATCATTCATGATGCGGCGCACAACAGTTTCAGGCGCGCTGATTAACATAATTTCAGTTAATTTCTATTTTCCTCATAAAATCAGCACTTTAAATCGCTTAACTCGCCTGAAATTAGCTCTCGCCAAACGGCCTGTTCCGGTCCTATTCTGACGTCAAGAAGTCTGCAGGGAGGACATCATGGCTGTAGCCGCACGCAAGGCGAAAACTGTCGCGCCGAAATCCGGTTCCAAGGCATCCGGTTCCAAGGCATCCGTGAAGATCATCTCCAACATCCCGCAATTGACGCGCGATGAGGACATGAACGCCTACAAGGAAATGCTGCTGATCCGGCGTTTCGAGGAAAAGTCCGGCCAGATGTATGGCATGGGCCTGATCGGCGGGTTCTGCCACCTCTACATCGGCCAGGAAGCGGTCGTGGTCGGCATGCAGATGGCATCGAAGCCCGGGGATCAGGTCATCACCGGCTACCGCGACCATGGCCATATGCTGGCCTGCGGCATGGAATCACGCGGTGTGCTGGCCGAACTGACCGGGCGTCGCGGCGGGTATTCGCGCGGCAAGGGCGGCTCGATGCACATGTTCAGCCGCGAGAAGAAGTTCTTCGGCGGCCATGGCATCGTCGGTGCGCAGGTTTCGCTGGGCACCGGCCTCGGGTTCGCCAACTGGTATCGCAACGATCCTTCGGTCAGCCTGGTCTACTTCGGCGATGGCGCTGCCAACCAGGGTCAGGTCTACGAGAGCTTCAACATGGCAGCGCTTTGGAAGCTGCCGGTTGTCTACATCATCGAGAACAACCGCTACGCGATGGGCACCTCGGTCAACCGCGCCTCGGCCCAGACCGACTTCTCGCGGCGCGGGCTGTCGTTCAACATTCCGGGCGAGCAGGTCGACGGCATGGATATCCGCGCGGTCAAGGCTGCCGGCGAGCGCGCCATGGAGCATGCCCGCTCCGGCAAGGGTCCCTACATCCTCGAAATGCAGACCTACCGCTATCGCGGCCATTCAATGTCTGATCCTGCCAAGTATCGCAGCAAGGACGAGGTTCAGAAGATGCGCGAGGAGCACGATCCGATCGAGCAGGTTCGCGCGCGCCTGATCAACCAGTGGAAGGTTGCGGAGGACGAGTTGAAGGCGATCGATGCCAAGGCGCGCGATGTGGTCAACGACGCGGCCGAGTTCGCCACACATGATCCGGAGCCCGATGTCTCGGAGCTTTACACCGATATCCTGCTCTAGGCCCCTTGCTCCGAACCCTGCGCCGCTCCGTGCCGGCGCATCCTTTCCCTTTCCTGACGTTTCGAGCGCAATCCCATGCCGATCGACATTCTCATGCCCGCCCTGTCACCCACGATGGAACAGGGCAAACTTGCCAAATGGCTCAAGAAGGTGGGCGACAAGATCAAGCCCGGCGACATTCTCGCCGAAATCGAGACCGACAAGGCCACAATGGAAGTCGAAGCGGTCGATGAGGGCGTTCTCGCCAGCATCCTGATCGAGGGCGGCACCGACAACGTGGCGGTCAACACACGCATCGCGGTGATCGCCGGCGAGGGCGAGGATGCCGGCTCGGCAGCGGCGGCACCCGCCGCAGTTGCAGCGCCGGTTGCTGCCGCCGCGCCCGCAGCGGTTGCGGCCCCCGCCGTCGTCACTGCGCCGGCTGCGCCTCCTGCGGCAGCCAATGCTTACGATGCGTCGTCCGAAGTGCCTGCCGGAACCGCCATGGTGCCCACCACAGTCCGCGAGGCGCTGCGCGACGCCATGGCAGAGGAGATGCGGGCTGATGGCAATGTCTTCGTCATGGGCGAGGAAGTGGCCGAGTATCAGGGCGCCTACAAGGTGACGCAGGGGCTGCTCCAGGAGTTCGGACCCAAGCGCGTTGTCGACACGCCGATCACCGAGCATGGCTTTGCCGGAATCGCGGTCGGCGCGGCCTATGAGGGCCTGCGTCCCATCGTCGAGTTCATGACCTTCAACTTCGCGATGCAGGCCATTGACCACATCATCAACTCGGCCGCCAAGACCCTCTACATGTCTGGCGGACAGCTCGGTTGCCCGATCGTGTTCCGTGGGCCGAACGGCGCTGCTGCCCGCGTCGGAGCGCAGCACAGCCACGATTATGCCGCCTGGTATTCCAACGTGCCGGGCCTCAAGGTGGTGATGCCGTTCACGGCGGCGGATGCCAAGGGCCTGCTCAAGAGCGCCATCCGCGACCCGAACCCGGTCGTGTTCCTTGAAAACGAAATTCTCTACGGTCAGACCTTCCCTGTGCCGCAGATGGACAACTGGCTGGTGCCGATCGGCAAGGCCCGCATCCACCGCCCTGGCAAGGACGTCACGCTCGTCTCATTCGGAATCGGCATGACCTACTGCATCAAGGCCGCCGCCGAACTGGAAAAGGACGGGATCGACTGCGAGATCATCGACCTGCGCACGATCAGGCCCATGGACATCGACACCGTCGTGGCCTCGGTCATGAAGACGGGCCGCTGCGTGGCTGTCGAGGAAGGTTTCCCACAGTCCGGCGTCACGGCGGAAATCGCGACGCGGGTGATGGAGCGGGCCTTCGACTATCTCGATGCGCCGGTCATCCGCATCACCGGCAAGGATGTGCCGATGCCCTATGCCGCCAATCTCGAAAAGCTGGCCCTGCCGAATGTCGGCGAGGTCATCGCGGCTGTCAAAGCCGTGACATATCGCTGAGGAGCTGACGCCATGCCCATCAACATCCTCATGCCCGCGCTGTCCCCGACCATGGAAAAAGGCAACCTTGCCAAGTGGTTGAAGAAGGAAGGCGACAAGATCAAGTCCGGCGACATCCTTGCTGAAATCGAGACCGACAAGGCCACGATGGAGGTCGAGGCAGTTGATGACGGCATTCTGGCAAAGATCATGGTGCCGGATGGCACGCAGGATGTGCCGGTCAACCAGATCATCGCCATGATCGCCAGCGAGGGCGAGGATGTGGCCGGCGTGAAGGCCGGCGGGGCTGCGCCGAAAGTGGCTGCACCTGCCGCTGTCGTTTCCGCCGCGCCGGCGCAGGGAGCGAGCCCACCATCTACTCCTGCCGCTGGATCCCCGTCCCAGGTCGCTGCGCCCCCTGCCGGGGATGACGCCAGACGCGTGTTCGCGTCACCGCTCGCCAAGCGCATGGCCAAGGAATTCGGCATCGACCTTTCCGCCATTGTCGGCTCCGGCCCGCATGGCCGCGTGGTCGAGCGTGACATAAAGGCAGCGCAGTCTGGTGGCGGCGTGAAAGCTGCGCCCGAAACCAAGGCTGCGAGCCAGCCGGCAGCTGCAGCGGCCCCGAAGCCCGCCATGGCATCCGGCCCATCCGAAGAGGCGATCAAGAAGCTGTTCGCTCCGGGCTCCTACGAGGAAATCCCGCATGACGGCATGCGCAAGACCATCGCGCGCCGCCTGACAGAGTCCAAGCAGACGGTGCCGCACTTCTACCTGACAGTGGATTGCAACCTCGATGCGCTGCTGGCCCTGCGCGAGCAGATCAATGCCGCAGCCCCGGTCAGCGATGGAAAGCCCGCCTACAAGCTCTCGGTCAACGACATGGTGATCAAGGCCTGGGCGATGGCGCTAAGGGCTGTGCCCGATGCCAATGCCAGCTGGACCGAGAACAGCATGCTCAAGCACAAGCATGCCGATGTGGGTGTGGCAGTGTCGATCCCCGGCGGCCTGATAACGCCGATCATCCGCGACGCCTGCCACAAGACCTTGTCGACGATCTCGAACGAGATGAAGGATCTGGCGGCGCGCGCCAAGAACCGCAAGCTGAAGCCCGAGGAATATCAGGGCGGCTCGACCGCCGTGAGCAATCTCGGCATGTTCGGTGTCAAGGATTTCTCCGCCGTCATCAATCCGCCGCACGCCACGATTCTTGCTGTCGGCGCCGGCGAGAAGCGCCCTGTGGTGAAGGCCGATGGCACGCTGGGTGTGGCCACGGTGATGAGCGTGACGCTTTCCACAGATCACCGCGCCGTCGATGGCGCACTTGGTGCGGAGGCCATCTCGGCCTTCAAGAAGTACATCGAGAACCCGATGGGAATGCTGGTGTGACAGCGGGGCTTTCCGTTCCGAAGCCAAGCTATTGCCAGGGTGAGGCCCGGCGATGACCACGGTCCTGTGCTATGGCGACAGCCTGACCTGGGGCACCAATCCGGATGATGGCGGCAACCGGCATGCCTTGGCCGACCGCTGGCCGAGTGTGTTGAGGGCCGGGCTTGGCCCCGACATCGAGGTCGTTGCCGAAGGCATGGGCGGGCGCACGACAGCCTATGACGACATCACAGGTGATTGCGACCGCAATGGCGTACGGCTGCTGACATCCGTGATGCACTCGCATCGGCCTCTGGCGCTGGTCATCCTGATGCTGGGCACCAACGATCTGAAGCCCTTCATCGCCGGGAGCGCAGCCGCCGCAGCGATCGGCATTCGCCGCTGCATCGAGATCGTTCGTCACCATGCGCCGCGCCTGCCGGCCTATGTCCAGCCCCAGGTGCTGCTGGTCTCGCCGCCCTGTCTTGTTCCGACCCCGAACGGGTTCGTCACCGAGATGATGGGCAGTGATGCCGTGGCGCAATCTCACCGGTTTGCGCCGCTTCTGGCGGCGGAAGCCGAACTCGCGGGATGTGCCTTCTTTGATGCGGCGACAGTTGCGAAGGCATCGCCGGTTGATGGCATCCATCTCGATGCCGCAAACACCCGCGCCATCGGGACGGCCCTGATCCCGGTTGTCAGGAGCCTGCTGGCAGGAGGCAAGAGCCCATGACAACTTTCCTCATCCTCTTTGGCCTGTCGCTCTTCATCCTGCGCTCGCAGCTCTTGCGGGTGGCGCTGAAGGAGACAGGCGCGAGCGCCGCTGGCCAGATCGATGCGGACAAGCTGCATGCCTCGCCGGCTCTCGGCGCCATGAGCGGCTGGTTCTCGCTCGGCGGAGCGGCCGGGTTGATGGTGCTGGCGCTCGTTACCTCCGGCTATCTGTGGGGCCTTGGCCTCATTGTGTTCGGCATCCTTGGCGGAGTTGCTTTGTCCTCTTTCACGCTGCCGACGATTGGCTCGACACTGGCGCTTGGCCATCAGGGGGGCGATGGCAACCGCTCGATTGCCGCCTTCAACCGGCGCTATGGCGCACACATCGCCTTCGGCGTCGCCGCGCTGGCGCTGCTGGCCTGGGCGATGCACCTCGGGCTGTTGTGATGGCTGACGACAACTCCGCAACCTCAATGCGCAACACGTTGTCGATTTTATCGATCGTGTCGCTTGTGATTGCTGTGCTGTCGCTCGTGTCGTCCTTCTTCCAGAGCTGGAACTACGCACGCAACATCGAAGCGGTGCAGCGAAACGTCCTGCGAGCCGAAAGCCTGCGCACCTGCCGAGACATCATCGACGCCTTTTTCCAGTTCAGGCTCAAGGCCGATGAAGCCAATGCAAGCCGGACGCCTTCCATGGAACTCAAGCCGCTGGTCTACAAGTTCGGTGCGCTCGCAACCCATCTTGCCAACTTTCGCGAGGAAGCCGTTCGCGAGCGCTATACCCAGCTTAACTGGGAGATGCTGGCCGTGGCCGAAAAGGCTGCAACCACCACACCTGCGGAGTATCAAGCCCATTTCGCCAAGCTTGATGCGGCTTTCACTGCACTGAATGACGATTGCGCCAAGGCAGCGCAGCGCCAGCTTCTCTGATCATTTCGGAAGGATCACCCCATGTCCGCCTATGACGTTCTCATCATCGGCTCCGGACCCGGCGGCTATGTCACCGCCATCCGCTCGGCGCAGCTTGGCCTCAAGACCGCGATCATCGAGCGCGAGCATCTGGGCGGCATCTGCCTCAACTGGGGCTGCATTCCGACCAAGGCGCTGCTGCGCTCATCCGAAATCCTGCATTTTGCGCAGCATGCCAAGAATTATGGCCTCGTTCTCGAAGGCACGATGAAGCCCGATGTGAAGGCTGTCGTGGCGCGCTCGCGCGGAATCTCCGCGAGGCTGAATGCCGGCGTGGGTTTTCTCATGAAGAAGAACAAGATCGATGTGATCTGGGGTGAGGCGAAGCTGTCCAAGCCCGGCGAAGTGATCGTCGGCAAGGCCAGCAAGCCTGCCGTGCAGCCCGCGCATCCGGCGCCGAAGGGCACACTGGGCGAGGGCACCTACACCGCCAAGCACATCATCATCGCCACCGGCGCGCGGCCGCGCGTGCTTCCCGGCATCGAGCCGGACGGCAAGCTGATCTGGACCTATTTCGAGGCCATGGTGCCGGCGGAAATCCCCAAGTCCCTGCTGGTGATGGGCTCGGGCGCCATCGGCATGGAGTTCGCCTCGTTCTACAAGGGCATGGGCTCGGACGTGACCGTGGTCGAGGTCATGCCGCAGATCCTCCCCGTGGAAGACGCGGAAATCTCCGCCTTTGCCCGCAAGGCCTTCGACAAGCAGGGCCTCAAGATCATGACCGGCGCCAAGGTCACCAAGGTGGTGAAGGGCGCCAACTCCGTCACCGCCACCGTCGAAGCCGACGGCAAGGCCACCGAGATCACCGCCGAGCGGATGATTTCCGCCGTTGGCGTGGTCGGCAACATCGAGAACCTCGGGCTTGAGGCGCTCGGCATCAAGACGGATCGCGGCTGCGTCGTCACCGATGGCTACAGCCGCACCAACGTGCCCGGCATCTATGCCATCGGCGATGTGGCCGGCCCGCCCATGCTGGCGCACAAGGCCGAGCACGAGGGCGTTGTCTGCATCGAGCATATCGCCGGACTGCACGTGCATCCGATGGAGAAGAACCTGATCCCGGGTTGCACCTATTGCCACCCGCAAATCGCCAGCGTCGGCCTCACCGAGGCCAAGGCCAAGGAGGCTGGCTATGCGCTGAAGGTCGGCCGCTTCTCCTTCGCCGCCAACGGCAAGGCGATTGCGCTGGGCGAAGACAACGGGCTGATCAAGACCATCTTCGATGCCAGGACCGGCAAGCTGCTCGGCGCGCACATGATCGGCGCGGAGGTCACCGAACTGATCCAGGGCTATGTCGTCGCCATGGGCATGGAGACCACCGAGGAAGAACTGATGCACACCATCTTCCCGCATCCGACGCTGAGCGAGATGATGAAGGAGAGCGTGCTGGATGCCTATGGCAGGGCGCTGAATGCTTGATGGGCAGCCCGGATCGTCATCATACGACAGGCTCAGGTTGAGGATCGAGGGTGAGGCGAGGGCTCGGCGGCTCCGCCATGGGAGGTTTTCCAGCCTGGGGTTCTTGGGCCCGCGCCCGAGAATGACGCAATTGAGGACGTGCTGACATGGACCCCAAGCTTCCCTTTGCGCTGCTGGCCCTGCTCGGCGGAGCGGCCTTGCCGGTGCAGATCGGGATCAACGGTTCGCTTCGGCAGGTCATCGGCTCGGCCATGCAGGCGGCCACGATCTCGTTCTCGGTGGGCGCGCTCGCCGGCCTTGCTGCAAGCCTGCTGATGCGCGAGGGCGCGCCGTCTCCCGAACGGCTGTCCCAGACCGCCGGCTGGATGTGGATCGGCGGGTTCTTCGGCGTGTTCTATGTCTGGACCACCATCGTCGCGGGGCCCAAACTGGGAGCCTTGCTGGCGGTGTCACTGGTCATTGCAGGGCAGGTGCTGATGTCGGTTGCGCTCGACCACTTTGGTGCGCTCGGCTTTCCGCAAAGCAGCATTTCGCCGCTGAAGCTGTTCGGCGTCGGCTGCGTCATCGTCGGCGTGGTTGTCATCGGTTATGCGAAGGCCGCCTGATTTCCCATCGTGATGGTTTGGCCGTAAGCTGGTGCATCGCTGAAACCCAAGAGGAGATTGCCATGGACGCCCGGGCGCTGATCGTGTTCGCCATCGTCGGCATCATTGCCGGCTTTCTCGCCAGTTTCCTCGTCGGCGGTGGCGGGTTGATCCGCTATCTCATCACCGGCGTCATCGGTGCCTTCGTCGGCGGCTTCCTGCTCAATGCGTTGGGCATCAATCTGGGCATCTCCAACCCACTTGCTTCGCAGATCGCGACGGCCACCATCGGGGCTGTTGTGGTTGTCATCGCTGCCCGGATCATTGCCTGATGCTGCGGCGAAGCGCGCATTGCCTTCGCTGCGCCAGTGACTATCTGCGAAGCGGACCTGAAAGCTGAGCCATGGCTGTTGTTCTCGATCTCCTGACCTCCGACCCGCGCAAGGCTGACGCCGGCAAGGAACCCTTGCGTCATCCCGAAAAGCAGAAGCGGAGCGAAAATCCAGTTCTGAAGAAGCCGGACTGGATTCGCGTCAAGGCACCCGGTTCGCCGAAATGGGCCGAGACGCATGCCATCGTGAAGGAGAACAAGCTCGTCACGGTCTGCGAGGAGGCTGGCTGCCCGAACATCGGCGAATGCTGGGAAAAGAAGCACGCCACGTTCATGATCCTGGGCGACACCTGCACGCGCGCCTGCGCCTTCTGCAACGTCAAGACCGGCGTGCCCGGGGCCGTGGACCCGCATGAGCCGCAGCATATCGGCGAGGCGGTGGCCAAGCTCGGCCTGAGCCACGTGGTCATCACTTCGGTTGACCGCGACGATCTCGCCGATGGCGGTGCGCAGCATTTCGCCGACGTCATCGCTGCGATCCGCAAGCTCTCGCCAGCCACGACCATCGAGATCCTGACGCCTGATTTCCTGCGCAAGGACGGTGCCCTTGAGATCGTGGTGAAGGCGCGCCCCGACGTGTTCAATCATAACTTGGAAACCGTGGCATCGAACTATCTGACCGTTCGGCCCGGTGCCCGCTATTTCCATTCGATCCGCCTGCTGCAGCGCGTCAAGGAACTGGACCCGACCATCTTTACCAAGTCCGGCATCATGGTCGGGCTGGGCGAGGAGCGGAACGAGGTCCTGCAACTGATGGACGACCTGCGGTCTGCGGATGTCGATTTCATCACGATCGGGCAATACCTCGCGCCGACACGCAAGCATCATCCGGTGATCCGCTTCGTCGCGCCGGACGAGTTCAAGGGCTTCGAGACCATCGCCTATGTGAAGGGCTTCCTGATGGTGTCGTCCACGCCGCTGACCCGTTCATCGCACCATGCCGGGGAAGATTTCGCGCGGCTGGTGGCAGCGCGGTCGGCTCGCCAGGCCGCGCGCTGACCTGACAATGGTCATCGCGGGCGCACAGCGCATCCTTGTCATCGGCTGTTCCGGTGCCGGCAAAAGCACCCTGGGCAAGGCACTGGCCGCGCGGCTTGCCTTGCCGCTGGTGCATCTCGATGCGGAGTACTGGTTGCCTGGCTGGTCGCAGCCGGCCCGCGAGGTCTGGCGCGAGAAGGTCGCGCAGCTGGTTGCAACCGATGCCTGGGTGATCGAAGGCAACTATTCCCAGACCTTCGATCTGCGCATGGCGCGCGCGGATACCATTGTGTTCCTCGATCTGCCGACGGCAACCTGCCTGAAGGGCATCCTGTGGCGGCCCTTGCGCCATTGGGGCAAGCAGCGGCCGGACATGGCCCCCGGCTGCATCGAACGCTATGACTGGCCGTTCGTGCAGTATGTGTGGCGCTTTCGCGACAAGGAGCGCCCGAAGATCCTCGCCGCGATCAAGACCCTTGGCGCCCACGCCAAACTGGTCCATCTGCGCAGCAGAGGCGAGGTGAGGGCGTTTGTTGACGCGGTCACGCCCGCGCTGCCAGCGAAAGCCACTTGAGATGCCCACCTTCCGGACCATCCGGCATGTTGCCCACGCACCGGCGCGGATGTTCGATCTCGTGGCGGATGTGGAACGCTATCCGGAGTTCCTGCCCTTCTGCAAAAGCCTGAATGTCCGCCGCCGCAGCACGGATGAAGCCGGCATTGAAACTGTCGTCGCCGCCATGAGCGTGGGCTACAAAGCGATCCAGGAGAATTTCACCAGCCGGGTCAGGCTCGATCGCGCCCGCCTGCGCATCATGGCCGAGTACATCGACGGGCCGTTTTCCTTTCTCGACAACCGCTGGAGTTTCACGCCCGACACCAGCAAGGGGCCGGACGGCTGCGCCGTCGAGTTCTACATCACCTACGAGTTCAAGAGCCGGATGTTGCAGATGGTGGCCGGTGCGGTGTTCGACCGCATCTTCCGGATGTTCTCGGAGGCTTTCGAGGCCCGTGCCGATGCGGTCTACGGCAAGCCGCCCGCAGTCTGATCTGCGCCAAGCAGATCGATGACCAGCTGGAGCGCATCCGCCGTGGCAGCCTCGCGGATCGCCTTCCGGCCGTGTGGGCCATAGCGCCGTTCGAGCCTGACCAGTCCGCCAGTTCTGCTTGTAGCGGCGAAATGCACGAGCCCGACCGGCTTGGCCTCGCTGCCGCCACCTGGCCCGGCAATCCCCGTGACCGAAACGGCGACCGAGGCGCGGGCATGGCGCAGGGCCCCCTCCGCCATGGCGGCGGCGACCTCGGCGCTGACCGCCCCGTGGCTGGCGATCAATGCGGCAGGCACGCCGAGCATGTCGCTCTTGGCCTCGTTGGAATAGGTCACGAAGCCTCGTTCGACGACATCGGATGAGCCGGCGATGTCCGTCAGGGCTGCGGCGACGAGGCCGCCGGTGCAGCTTTCCGCCGTCGCCAGCATGGCCTGATGACGGCGGCATGCCTCCAGTACCTGCCGTGCCAGTTTCTCAATGGCATCGGGCGTCATGACGCGGCCTGTGGTGCGGGCAGCCTGGCCGTGACGGTTGCCAAGGCCGCAAGTCCTTCCGATCGGCCAGTGAAGCCGAGACGCTCGGAGGTCGTGGCCTTGAGGCCGACCTGATCGATGGTGATGCCGGCAATCGCCGCGACACGGGCCTGCATGGCCGCGCGGAAAGGACCAATCTTTGGTCGCTCGCAAACGATCGACAGGTCGAGATGGTCGATGATGCCTCCGTGCTGCCTGACGCGCTCGCAGGCAAAGGCGAGGAACCGGTCTGACGAGGCCCCGCGCCATTGTGGATCGGAGGGCGGGAAGTGCACTCCGATATCGCCATCGCCGATGACGCCGAACAGGGCGTCACACAGGGCATGCAGGGCGACATCGCCGTCGGAATGGGCAATGACTCCGCGGTCATGGGGCACGCGCACTCCGCCAAGCCAGACATGGTCGCCGGGTCCGAACGCATGGACATCGTAGCCTGTCGCAACCCTGGTCAACATCGGTGGCGATGGCCCCAGCCTGCTTTCAGCGCGCACAAAATCCTCCGGGTGGGTGAGCTTGAAGTTGCCGCTGTCGCCGGGAAAGGTGGCGAGGGTATTGCCATGCCATTCGATGACGGCACCATCATCGGTGAAATCATCTCGGCCTTGTGCC
>JAIYDY010000032.1 GCA_027487245.1 Hyphomicrobiales bacterium | reverse complement strand
TCAAGACCGTTGAGCGGCTGCGCAGCGCCCTGCCAACCGAGACGACGCTGATCGGTTGCTGTGGTGCCCCTTGGACCGTGGCGAGCTACATGATCGCGGGGAAAGGCACAGCCGATCAGGCACCAGCACGGCTGGTGGCCTACAAGGAGCCTGGCTTTCTCGCCACGATCATCGACCAGCTTGTCGAGGCATCGATTATCTATCTCAACGCCCAACTCGCGGCGGGTGCCGAGGTCGTGCAGATCTTCGAGAGCTTCGCCAGCGCCCTGCCGCCATCGGGTCTCAGGACATGGTCGATGGAGCCGATCGGCCGCATCATCCGAGGGGTCAAGGCGGCTCATCCCAAGGCCAAGGTGATCGTGTTCGCGCGGGGAGCCTCATCGCTGCTGGCAGAATATGCCGCTGTGACCGGTGCCGATGGCTTCGGCGTCGATTGGGGCAGCGATCTGTCCGTTACGGTCGAGCAACTGCCCGATGGCCTGATCTCTCAGGGAAATCTGGACCCTCTGGCCCTCGTGGCTGGCGGTGAAGCGCTTGAAACTGGTGTTGCGCGGATGATGGAGGTGGCGCGCAAGGGCCGTCATATCGTCAATCTGGGCCACGGCATCGTGCCACAGACACCGCTGGCCCATGTCGAGCGGCTGATGGAGCTGGTCCGGCAGCCCCGCGCCTGACCCGGTCCAAGCGTCGAACCCGAACAAGGCTCCGGCAATGTACGAATGGATCAAGGCCTTCCATGTCGTGTCGATCATCTCGTGGATGGCGGCGATCCTGTATCTGCCGCGCCTGATGATCTATCATTGCGAAGCCCGGGCGGGCAGCGAGAAGTCGGAAACCTTCAAGGTGATGGAGCGGCGCCTGCTGAAGGCGATCATGACTCCGGCGATGATCGCCAGCTGGATCAGCGGGCTTTATCTGGCCTGGCAGGGCGGATGGTTCGCGGCCGGCTGGTTTCATGTCAAGCTGGCTGGTCTTGTCGCGATGTCGGGCGTCCACGGGTTCCTGGCTGTCCAGGTGCGGCGCTTCGCCGAGGATGCGAACACGCGGCCGGCGCGGTTCTTCCGCATCGTGAACGAGGTTCCCACGGTGCTGATGCTGATCATCGTCGCCATGGTGATCGTCAAGCCATGGTGATGGCGCCGCGGGGCATGATCTGCGCTGCCGCCTGACAGGGGCTTGAGACGACCACGGAAACAAGCTACAACGTCGCTGCCTCACTTGATAACGGTCGAAACTGTTTGCTGGTTGCCACGCGCGACCGAAGCCACTCGGCTCTGTTTGCGACCCGTTGATTACCCCTGTCTTTGCAGCCAGCCTCACCACGAGGTCTGGTGCCCCCGTGAACAAAACCCCAGACGAAGATCATGCGCGAAATCAAACTTCAGGATTTGAAGTCCAAGTCCCCGACTGAACTCATGTCCTTTGCCGAGGAGGTTGAGGTCGAGAATGCGGGAACCTTGCGCAAGCAGGAGTTGATGTTTGCCATTCTCAAGCAACTGGCGGCGAGAGAAGTTGAAATCATCGGCGAAGGCGTTGTTGAAATCCTGACAGATGGTTTCGGGTTTCTCAGATCACCTGATTCGAACTATTTGGCCGGACCGGATGACATCTATGTGTCGCCCTCGCAAATCAGGCGTTTCGGGTTGCGCACAGGGGACACCGTCGAGGGGCCGATTCGGAGCCCCAAGGACAGCGAGCGTTACTTCGCGCTGCTGAAGGTCAACCTGATCAACTTCGAGGATCCGGAAAAGACCAAGCACAAGGTCAATTTTGACAACCTGACTCCGCTCTATCCGGAATCGCGTCTCAAGATGGAGACAAGCGATCCGACACGGAAGGATTTTTCGTCCCGCGTGATCGACATCGTTTCTCCGATCGGCAAGGGGCAGCGTGCGTTGATCGTTGCGCCACCTCGCACCGGCAAGACGGTTCTGCTGCAGAACATCGCGCAGTCGATCAGCTCCAATCATCCGGAGTGCTACCTGATCGTTCTGCTGATCGACGAGCGGCCCGAGGAAGTGACCGACATGCAGCGCTCGGTGCGGGGCGAGGTGATTTCCTCGACCTTCGATGAGCCCGCTTCACGGCACGTCCAGGTGGCCGAGATGGTCATCGAGAAAGCCAAGAGGTTGGTCGAGCACAACCGCGATGTGGTGATCCTGCTCGATTCGATCACGAGGCTCGGCCGTGCCTACAACACGGTTGTTCCTTCCTCCGGCAAGGTTCTAACGGGCGGTGTCGATGCCAACGCGCTGCAGCGGCCGAAGCGCTTTTTTGGCGCGGCGCGCAACATCGAGGAGGGCGGATCGCTGACCATTATCGCGACTGCGCTGATCGACACCGGCGGCCGCATGGACGAGGTGATCCTCGAAGAGTTCAAGGGCACGGGCAATTCCGAAATCGTGCTTGACCGGAAGGTTGCCGACAAGCGCGTCTTCCCCGCCATCGACATCCTCAAGTCCGGGACGCGCAAGGAAGAGCTGATCACGCCTCGCGACCAATTGCAGAAGACCTATGTGCTGAGGCGCATCCTCAATCCGATGGGACCGCAGGATGCCATCGAGTTCCTGATCGACAAGCTGCGCCAGACCAAACAGAACAGCGAGTTCTTCGAGTCGATGAACACCTGAGGACACGACTGACTGGGCGGGCGTCCCGCTCCGCATTTGGCCGTGGACGACGGCAGCCGGACGCTGCCATTTGGCCCCACGTCGATTCGGCTCCGTACCAACAAGGATCAAGGCTGTGGCGAGCGGACACAACACCATTGTGGCGTTGTCAAGCGGACAAGGCCGTGCGGCCATCGCACTGGTGAGAGTGTCTGGCCCGCTCACTCGATTCGTCATCGAAACGATTCTTTCGCAGCGCCTTGAGCCACGCACGGCCAAGCTGGTGACGGTCACCGAGCCAGTCTCGGGACAGGTCCTCGATCAATGCGTCGCGATGTTCTTTGCAGGCCCACGCAGTGCTACAGGCGAGGATGTTGTCGAGCTTGGGCTGCATGGAGGCCAGGCGGTCGTCGAGGCGGTCCTGCGTTGCATATGCGGCATTCATCCTGAGATCAGGCTAGCCGAACCTGGCGAGTTCTCACGCCGGGCGCTTGAGAACGGCAAGCTGAGCCTCGTGCAGGTCGAGGCCCTCGGTGATCTGCTGGAGGCCGAGACCAGACAACAACTCGCGCAGGCCCAGCGGCAACTCTCGGGCGAACTCCATGAGCTGGCGGGGTTGTGGCGCGAGCGGTTGACGCGGATGCGGGCTTTGATCGAGGCCGAACTTGACTTCTCAGATGAAGGTGACGTGGCGGACGGGCAATTGGTCACGGTCCAGGGGCTTGCTGGCGCGCTTGAGGACGACATTCGCGCTGTGCTTGGAACAGCTGAACGCGGACGATTGATCAGGGACGGTGCGGTGATCGCCATCATGGGCGCGCCGAACGCCGGCAAGTCGATGCTGCTGAACGCGCTGGTTGGGCGCGACATGGCAATCGTTTCCAGTATTCCAGGAACAACGCGGGACCTGATCGAGGCGCCGGCCATGATTGACGGTTGGCCCGTAGTTTTTGTTGATACCGCCGGCTTGCGAGAGAGCCTTGATCCGGTCGAGCGGCTCGGCATCGAGCGGGCTCGTGCCATGACCGAGCGGGCCGATGTCGTGCTGCTGGTCTCGGCACCTGATATAATGCCGGTTGGCCAAGAGGAATTGATCGGCGGTGCCGAGATCATCCAGGTCAGAACCAAAAGCGATATCGATATATCGAGCGTTGATCCTAGCAATACCGCGATCCGGGTATCGGCCTTGTCCGGGGCTGGATTGGATCAGCTAAGGGACTCCATCGCTGACCGACTTCGTACGTTGCTATCCGGTGAGCCATCGTTGGTTTCCCGGGAACGGCAACGCAAGGTACTCTCCGAAGCGGTCGATGCGCTCGCGCGAGCTCGCCAACAGAGAGCCGGGGAACTGCTGGCAGAGGATCTTCGATCCGCTTCGCAGGCGTTGGCGCGACTTGTTGGGGCGACGGACCTTGACACAGTGCTTGATCGCTTGTTCGCCGGGTTCTGCATTGGTAAGTAGAGCTGCGCTGCACGGATGCGTGTTTCACGTGAAACATTCAGAAGCAGCCGGATCTCCGCAAGGATGAGTTGATGAAGCGCTATGATGTGATGGTTGTCGGGGGCGGACATGCCGGCATTGAGGCTGCTGCTGCTGCCGCCCGCCTCGGCGCGGACGTCGCGCTTGTGACGCACCGCGCCGACAGCATCGGCGTGATGTCCTGCAACCCGGCCATTGGCGGCCTCGGAAAAGGCCACCTGGTTCGCGAGATCGATGCGCTTGACGGTGTCATGCCGAGGGCTGCCGACGACGGCGGCATCCAGTTTCGGCTGCTCAATCGAAAGAAGGGCCCGGCAGTCCGCGGCCCTCGCGCCCAGGCGGACCGAAAGCAGTACCGCCTTTCCGTTCAAGCTCAACTCCGGCAGCTTGCCAACCTGTCGATCATCGAAGGCGAGGCGGTTTCATTCGGTACGCATCTGGGGCGTGTCAATGAACTCGCCCTGTCGGATGGACAGCGATTCGGATGCGGAACACTTGTCATCACCACAGGAACATTCCTCCGTGGCATGATCCATATCGGGCACGAACGCATTCCGGCTGGACGAATGGGGGACTCTGCCAGTGTTGGGCTTTCGCAGTGCTTCGAGGCGTTGGGGCTGACCTTGGGACGCCTGAAAACCGGTACGCCGGCCCGCCTGAGCAGTGCCTCCATCAACTGGTCGGCACTGGCGATGCAGCATGGCGACGAGAACCCCGAGCCGTTCTCGCTCTTGACCGACCGGTTGCCACTGCGCCAGGTTGCCTGTGGCATCACCCGGACCACGGCAGTCACCCACCAGATCATTCGCGACAATCTCCATTTGTCCGCCATGTATGGGGGGCAGATCGATGGCATTGGCCCGCGATACTGTCCGTCCATTGAGGACAAGATCGTCAAATTTGGCGACCGCGACGGACATCAGGTGTTTCTGGAGCCAGAGGGGCTTGACGACGATACGGTCTATCCGAACGGGATTTCGACTTCGCTGCCGGAAAGCGTGCAGAAAGCCTTGATCCAGAGCATCCCTGGGCTCGAGCAAGCGGTCATCCTGCGGCCAGGCTACGCCATCGAATATGACTACATTGATCCGCGCGCGCTGCAGCCGACGCTGGAGATGAAAGCCGTTCAGGGGCTGTTTCTGGCCGGGCAGATCAACGGCACGACAGGCTACGAGGAGGCGGCTGCGCAAGGGCTTGTTGCCGGATGCAATGCGGCACGGCGGGCCGGGCAACTTGACGGAATCGAGTTTGATCGCAGCCGGTCCTATCTCGGGGTCATGATCGACGATCTGATCTCACGCGGCGTCACCGAACCCTATCGCATGTTCACGTCCAGGTCGGAGTTCCGCCTGTCCTTGCGCGTGGACAATGCCGATGACCGTCTCGGTGCCGTGGCAGACAAGACCGGGCTGATTGGCCGGGAGCGCGCCGCGCGGCGGGACGCGAGAGCTGCGGCCATTGCCCGGTTCCGGGCGGATCTTGATTCCCGTTCATTGACGCCCGACGAGGCGAACCGGCACGGACTGCACCTCAAGCGCGACGGGGTGAGGCGCACGGCTTTCGAGCTTCTGTCGCATCCAGACATCACACGGGTTGATCTTGTGCGAATCTGGCCAGAGCTTGGTGCGGCGCCAGAGTCGGTTGCCGAGAGAGTGGCGTGCGACGCTGTCTATGCCGTCTATCTTGATCGGCAGCAGGCGGACATTGATGTCTATCAGCGCGATCGTGCCATTGCTTTGCCGGATGACCTCGATCTTGATGGCCTTTCAGGTTTGTCCAACGAGTTGCGTGCCAAGCTCAAGAGTGCGCGCCCTGGTAATCTGGCTCAGGCGTCCCGGATGGAGGGGATGACGCCGGCGGCGCTGACATTGCTCGCCATACAGGCGCGACGGACGCGGCGGGGTGCTGCCGGGGCAGCGGTTGACCCGAATGGTGCACCCGCCGCCGCCCGACTGCCACAGGCAGTGCCAGAATGAAGACGCGGACCGCGACGGCCGACCATCGAGAGCTGATTCTTCGGGCCAATAATGTTTCACGTGAAACGGCGGCGAAGCTTGACCTGCTGGCAACCGAACTGGTGCGGTGGCAGGCCATCAAGAATCTTGTTGGGCCGACCACGCTGCCCGACATCTGGCGAAGGCACATTGCTGATTCGTTGCAATTGACCGACTGCGCGCCTGATGCCGGCACCTGGCTTGATATTGGATCAGGTGGCGGGTTTCCGGGATTGGTGGTGGCGATGGTCCGGACCGAGCGAGGGCTCGGAACCACGCACCTGGTCGAAAGCAATGGGCGAAAGTGTGCTTTTCTGCGCCATGTTGTCCGCCTGACAAAGGCCGACGCCGTCATCCATGAGGCGAGGATCGAAGACTTTGTGCCTGCACTGGCCGACCCGATCCATGTGGTCAGCGCGCGGGCCGTGGCGTCACTGGAACAACTGCTGGCGTGGACCAACGGCCTGTTGAGAAAGGGAACGCTGGGTATCTTTCCGAAAGGACAAGATGTAGACAATGAATTGCGGATTGCCGCAACATCTTGGGACTTCACGGCTGACCTTCGGCCCAGTCTCACAGATCGGGACGGGCGCATCGTGCTGGTCCGCATGTCACGTTAACAGGTGTCACTCATGCTCGCTGACGAACCGGTCTTGACCTTTTCGAAGCTGTCTGCCGGGCGGACTCGCGTCCTGGCGCTCGCCAACCAGAAGGGCGGCGTCGGAAAGACCACCACTGCCATCAATCTGGGAACCGCCCTCGCCGCCATTGGCGAGCGTGTGCTGATTGTTGATCTTGATCCGCAAGGCAATGCCTCGACAGGTCTCGGTGTGGACCGAAAGAGCCGCCGCGCCTCCACCTATGATGTGATGAGTGGGGAAAAAGCGCTCGCCGACATCATTCACGACACGTCCGTGCCCAACATGTGGCTTGCGCCGTCCACGCTCGATCTTCTCGGTGTGGAACTCGAGATCGCAGGCGACAAGGACCGCGTGACGAGGCTCCGGAACTCGATTGCGACGCTGCCGGATGGGGATGATCGATTCGGCTACGTGCTGATCGACTGCCCTCCGTCTCTCAACCTGCTCACCATCAACGCGCTGACGGCTTCCGATGCCGTGCTGGTGCCGTTGCAGTGCGAGTTCTTCGCGCTGGAAGGCTTAAGCCAACTGATCAAGACGGTCGACCAGGTCCGGATGGCGCTCAACCCGCGTCTCACCATCCAGGGCGTGGTCATGACGATGTATGATCCGCGCAACAACCTGTCCGGTCAGGTGATGGCGGATGTCCGTGAGTTCATGGGCGAGAAGGTCTACGAGACGGTGATTCCGCGCAATGTCAGGGTTTCCGAAGCGCCGTCCTATGGCAAGCCGGTTCTGCTCTACGATCTCAAGTGTGCGGGATCTCAGGCCTACCTGAAGCTGGCCTCGGAAGTCATCCAGCGCGAACAGCGCTTGCGGGCCAGTTGAGAAACAAGCGCGAAATCCGGTATCGATTCGGGCGCGTGACAATGCAGCACTGTAGGACAGTATGACAGCGGAGGGCCATCATGGCTGATGATGCAGGGCGTTCGCGTCTGGGACGGGGCCTCGCTGCCCTGATCGGCGATGTCGGTGATGAGGTTGGGGCCGTCGAGCGCGCCCGCGGGCAGCGCCTTGCTCCTGTCGAGTTCCTGCGCCCGAACGCCCGGAACCCGCGCAAGAGCTTTGATGAAGCCGAACTGGACGACCTAGCCCAGTCGATCCGCGAGCGTGGCATCATCCAGCCGATCCTTGTGCGCAATATGCCAGGGCTGCTCGATGTGTTCGAGATCATCGCAGGCGAACGCCGCTGGCGCGCTGCCCAGCGGGCGGGCCTGCATGAGGTTCCGGTCATCCTCGTCGAGGCCAATGACAAGGATGCGCTTGAAATCGCCATCGTCGAGAACGTGCAGCGAGCCGACCTCAATGCGCTCGAGGAAGCGGCTGGCTATGAGCAGTTGATGGGCGAGTTCGGCTATACGCAACTCGACCTGTCTAAGGTGATCGGCAAGAGCCGCAGCCATGTGGCCAACACGCTTCGGTTGATGAAGCTTCCCGACTCGGTCCGGAAAAGCGTGGCCGAAGGGCAGTTGTCCGCCGGGCACGCGCGAGCCCTGCTGGCCTTGCCCGATCCCGAAGGCTCGGCCCGACGCATCATCGCCGAAGGCCTCACTGTCCGTGATGTGGAGCGCATGGCCCATGAGCCGGCAGGCGGCGCGCTCAAGCCGGCCGCAGCACGCGCAAAGGCCGAGAAAGACCCTGACACCCGGGCGCTGGAACAGGCACTGGAGGATGTCCTCGGGCTCAAGGTCGACATTGCCCACCGCAGTGACGGCGGCGGGCAGCTCAGCATTCGCTATACGACGCTCGACCAGCTCGATGGCCTTTGCCGGCGGCTCAAGAGCTGACAGATCTGCCAGCCGCGGTCATCCGCGCCCGCCGGACATGGTGAGGTTCCAGAGTGCGCGTGTCGCCAGTTGCCTTGCGAGCTGGGGATGACGCCGGACGTTCGCCATCGTGCCCTGAAGCGCGACAATGGCCTTGCCAAGCTGATCCGATGACCAGCGGTTCAGGGCGCTTTCGATGTCCTTGCGCCTGGTAAAGGGCACGCCGCGCATGGACGCGCTGGCCTCCGCAGCCGAGGAACGGCCGGCATCGATGCCCTGACGGGCCACGAGCAGCGCCTGGGCATGCCGAATGACAAAGCCCAGCAAGGTACCGGAATCCTCGCCGGCTGCATTGAGCCGCGTGAAGGCCTGGTCGAGACGCCCGAGCATCCCGCAGAACACGCCGTCCACAACGTCGTCAATTTCCCGCGCCGATGCGTCGCCCACGATGGCATCGACATGGTGCCGCTCGATTCTTTGGCTGCCAAGCGCATACAGGGCCAGCTTCTCGATTTCCCTGCGGGACAGCTGGCGATCCGCACCAAGGCGGGACAGCAGCAAGGTCCGTGCGTCGCGGTCGATCGACAAGCCATGCTCGGCGAGAACCGGATCGATCAAGGCTTCCAGGCCTCTGCCCTGATCTGCATAGCAAGGCACGGCGAGACCGGCGCGGGCCTTCTCGATCATTGTTCTGAGGCCGTTCGTGCGGCTGAGGTCTCCGCCTTCCAGGATAACGATGGCATCGACCGGGGGCGTCTTGAGCAGAGGCTCCACCGCGGCGCCGAGGGGCTTGCCCGTGGCGGAAACACGGATGGCGCGCTGGCCGCCGAACAGGCCGATCGTGTTGGCCTCGTCCATCAGGCGGGCAGGGTCTGCCGCAAGGTCCGCGCCATCAATGCGCACCAACTGGAACGGATCAGAGCTGTCTGTCACGGACTTCTCGGCCAGTGCGGCCGCGCGTTCGCTGACAAGGCCCTGATCAGGCCCGTAAAAAAGGACAACGCGCACTGCCTTGTCCAGAGAGGCAAGAGCCCTGTCGGCCTCGTGTGCCTTGACAGCGACCATGCGGGTGCGTGCTACTGCGCCGTGAGCTTGGTGGAAAGCTGCAGGTGGATCTGCTCTGCGAGGTGGCGGGCCACACGTTGCTGGGCATCGCGCGCGGCGCGCAGATTGGCGAAACGCTGCGGGCTGCGCTCGTAGGTGGCGAAGCCGGACACCGAACCGTCAAGCACAACCTTGCCGTCGGCCAGCGAGAGAAGCTTGTAACTGGCCGTGCCCTGAACGCTGGCAGCGTCCGCGCGCTGGAAGGCGCTGTTGACGAGCGTGGTTGTCACGCTCTCGTTGGTGGCGACCTGGAGACGATATCGCTTCACGGCCGAGCCATCGCGCCCATCCAGCAGGAAGACCAGTTCGTTGCGCAAGGTATGGCCGAGACGATCCGGGATCATCGGCACATCGATGGCTGCCAGTGTCGAGCGCACACTGTCGCCTTGGGTCGATGCCGTCGATGGCAGGTAGAGCGGGCGGATGCAGCCGGCCAAGGCCAGACCGAGGCCCGCGAGGAAGGCTGCGGTCAGGAACGGCCGGCGCGCCAGGCTGGCAGGGCGATCAACCAACGACATTCACGATCCTCCGCGGCACGATGATGATCTTCCTGATGTCGCGCCCTTCGAGAGCCCGAATCACGGTCTCCAGACCCCGCACCGAGGCCTCTATCGTAGCATTGTTGGCGTCGGCCGGGACAGTCACATCCGCGCGCTTCTTGCCATTGACCTGCACCGGCAGCGTTATCGTGTCGTCGACCAGCAAGGCGGCATCCGTCGAAGGCCAGGCAGCGGAAGCGACCATACCCTCGCAACCCAGCGCCCGCCAGCACTCCTCGCCCAGATGCGGCATCATCGGAGCCACCATCTGCACGAGGATCTGCCCTGCCTCGCGCAAGGCAAACCGCATGTCCGCGTCCGGCTGGTCGGTGGTCATCGCGTCGATGGATTTCGAGATCTGGTTGGCCAGTGTGTAGACATGCGCCACGCAGCGGTTGAAGGCGAGACGCTCCAGATCGGTCTCGACCGACTGGAGCGACTTGTGGGTCACACGGCGAAGGCCGAGGGCTGCCTCGTCGAAGACCGCCGGCTTCTCCAGGGACGGGCCAGCCAGCACGGCAATCTCGTTGACGAGCCGCCAGAGCCGCTGCACGAAACGCGAGGCGCCCTGCACACCGTCCTCGGTCCAGATGACGTCCCGGTCAGGGGGCGAATCCGAGAGGACGAACCAGCGCGCCGTGTCGGCGCCGTAAGACGCGATGATCTCGTCCGGATCGACCACATTCTTCTTGGACTTCGACATCTTCTCGATCGGACCGATCTCGATGGCAGCGCCAGTCTCGACGTGGACCGCATTCCGATTCGGACCCGAAACATCGATCCGGACATCGGATGGCAGCACGAATGCGCCAGAGACATCACGATACGTCTCGTGGACCACCATGCCCTGGGTAAACAGGCCCTCGAACGGCTCTTCCACGGTGTTGAGATGCCCTGTCGCCTTCATGGCGCGGGCGAAGAAGCGCGAATACAGCAGATGCAGGATCGCATGCTCGACCCCGCCGATGTACTGGTGGACCGGCAACCAGCCAGACGGACCGTCGACGGCAGACAGCGTGGTCGGGGCGCTCTCGTTCGCCGGGTCGGTGAAACGCGCGAAATACCACGAGGAATCCACGAAGGTGTCCATCGTGTCGGTTTCCCGCCGCGCCGGCTTGCCGCATTGCGGGCAGTCGCAGTGCTTCCAGGCCGGATGATGATCGAGCGGGTTTCCGGGCCTGTCGAACGAGACATCGGACGGCAACTCCACAGGCAGTTGATGCCTCGGGACGGGAACGGCGCCGCAATCGTCGCAATGGATGACGGGGATCGGGCATCCCCAGTAGCGCTGGCGGGAAATCAGCCAGTCGCGCAGCCGGAAGTTGACCTTGCGCTGGGCTACCGGCCTGCCACCGGACATCGCCATTTCAAGACGCTGCGTCACCGCCTCGAAGGCCACGTCGCTCTTCATGCCATCCAGAAAGCGTGAGTTGATCATCACGCCATCATCTGTGAAGGCCGTGTCGGCTATGGCGAATGTCGCCGCATCGGCATCGGCCGGCATCACCACAGGAATGACCGGAAGAGCATACTTGCGTGCAAAGTCCAGATCGCGCTGGTCTCCCGAAGGGCAGCCGAAGATTGCTCCCGTGCCGTAGTCCATCAGGATGAAGTTGGCGACATAGACCGGCAGCGTCCACTCGGGATCGAGCGGATGGACAGCGCGGACTCCCGTATCGAAACCCAATTTCTCTGCGGTTTCGATTTCTGCTGCCGATGTGCCCATGCGCCGGCACATCTCGCAGAAATCTGCCAAGGCCGGGTTGCTGGCGGCGGCCGCGCGGGCGAGCGGGTGGTCTGGCGCGACTGCCATGAAGGAAGCCCCGAACAAGGTGTCAGGCCGTGTCGTGTAAATCTCGAGTTCCGTGAACCCATCCGGAGCGCTCTGTGCTGTCAGGGCCCAGCGCAGCATCAGGCCTTCCGAGCGCCCGATCCAGTTGCGCTGCATCAGCTTGACCTTGTCGGGCCAGCGCTCGAGGCCATCGAGCCCGTCCAGCAATTCCTGTGAGAACCGCGTGATCTTGAAGAACCACTGGGTCAGATCGCGTTGCTCGACCTCGGCCCCCGACCGCCAGCCCTTGCCGTCGATGACCTGCTCGTTGGCGAGCACAGTCATGTCGACCGGGTCCCAGTTGACCTTGGCCGACTTGCGCTCGACCAGGCCGGCCTTCCAGAAATCGAGGAACATGGCCTGCTGGTGGCGGTAGTAGCTCGCATCGCAAGTGGCGATCTCGCGCGACCAGTCGAGCGAGAGGCCCATGCTCTTGAGCTGGCCCTTCATGCTGGCGATGTTGGCGTAGGTCCAGTCGCGCGGATTGACCTTGTTGTCCCTTGCCGCGTTCTCCGCCGGCAAGCCAAAGGCATCCCAGCCCATCGGGTGCAGCACATTGAAGCCCCGCGCCCGCTTGTAGCGCGCCACCACATCGCCCATCGTGTAGTTGCGGACGTGGCCCATGTGGACGCGGCCCGATGGATATGGGAACATTTCAAGAACATAATACTTCGGTCGCGGATCATCATTCCGCGTCCGGTAAAGTTCCTGCTGGTCCCAGGCCTGCCGCCAGCGGGGTTCCACGTCTTTCGGATTGTAGCGCTCGGTCGTCATGTCGCTCGGTCTGGATCCAGGCCGCATCCCGGACAGGCGCGGCGCAAACAAGGATGCCGCGCAAACGCCAGTTGCGTGCACGGTAGGCAAGCGACTAGGACACCATCAGGCGCGCTTGGTCAACGAGGTTGCCGCGCGCGCGGGCCGAGATTTTCGGAGTTTGGTGAGCATGGACACGGTGGCACGCCTGAGGGGGGTCGAGAGCCTGATCGCGCGCGCGGCTGCCGATTGCGACCGGAGCGCGGACGATGTGGTTCTGGTCGCGGTCTCGAAGCTGTTCGGACCCGAGGCGATCCGGCCCGTGCTGGAGGCGGGCCATCGCTGTTTTGGCGAGAACTACGTCCAGGAAGCGCAGGCCAAATGGCCGAGCCTGCGCGCGGACCATCCCGAAGTGGTGCTGCACATGATCGGGCCGCTGCAATCCAACAAGGCGCGCGACGCCGTGGCATTGTTCGACGTGATCGAGACGCTCGACCGCGAAAGCCTGGCGAAGGAACTGGCCCGCGAGATCACCAGACAGGGCCGCTCCCCGCGGCTGCTGGTCCAGGTCAACACCGGCGACGAGCCCCAGAAGGGTGGGGTCGGCCCGCGCGATGCCGATGCCTTCATCCGCCAGTGCCGCGAACGGCACGGCCTCGTGGTGGCCGGACTGATGTGCATTCCTCCGGCTGAACAGCCGCCATCGCCGCATTTCGCCTTGCTGGCGCAGATCGCGCGGCGCAACGGTCTGCCGATCCTGTCGATGGGCATGAGCGCTGATTTTGCCGCTGCGATCCAGCTTGGGGCGACGCATGTGCGCGTCGGCAGCGCGATTTTCGGGAGCCGGAGCTGAGCCTTCAGCCCATGTTCCGGGTCAGGGCCGCGTGCCGATCCTGATCCGGGCTTTCTTGCCAAGGCGAGGCAGCAGCTTGTGAAAGACAGCGCGCGGGGTGGCGATGCAGCCTGCCGTCGGCGTCATCCCGGCGCGCGGCAGATGCCAGAAGATCGCGCTCCCGCGCCCACGCTGGATGGGTTGGTCGTTCCAGCCCAGTTCCACAACGATGTCGTAAAGATGATCGGCACGCCACAGCCGTTCCTCGGCTTCGCCCGGCGGTCGGCGGATCAGCCGGTTGTAGCGCCGGTCAGCCTGATCATCGCACCAGGCATCGTGCGGGGTCATCAGGCGCCAATGCAGCCGGGTCGCAGGCCGCGGTCCCTTGTCCGGCCGGAAGAAGACGCGCCGCAATGGCAAGGATACCGAAGGAGTACCGCCGTCACCCTCGCGTTTCGAGACGATGATGCCGGAACGTCCGAGCGCGCATGGAAAGACGCTGGCACCGGCGACAAGGAACCCGCGCGAGCGATCAACGACAGAGCGGACGACCAGAAGCCGCGACAGACCCCGGATCGACGTTCTGATGCCAGGCGGCTTCATGGCAGGATGATCCGGAGAGGCTGAAGCAAGAGGGTCGACAACCGGCCGATCGAAACACCGGATTGTGAAAAATGCAATCGGCGGCAATGCATTGCAGCGGGGCGGCTCAAGAATCCGATTTCCACTTTCGGCTCGCTTGATCTATCGTCATCTGGCACGTCGTCATGCGTGATGCCTGCCTCCGCTTGCAGATTCCAGTTCTGCGGCCTTACCCTCCGGTTTTCCCATGTCACAGACATTCAAGCTTCTCCTGGTCGATGATGAAGACGTGTTGCGCGAGACGTTGGCCGAGCAACTCGCGCAGTATGAAGAGTTTGGCGTGATCCAGGCGGCCAATGCTGCCGATGCCATCCAGTCCGCCAAGGCGGAGCGGATCGACCTTGCCGTCATGGATGTCGGCTTGCCGGACATGGATGGGCGCGAGGCGGTGAAGCAGATGCGCCGGAACGGTTTCAAGAGCCCGATCATCATGCTGACAGCACAGGGCTCCGACGCCGATACGGTTCTGGGGCTGGAAGCCGGTGCCAACGACTATGTGGTCAAGCCGTTCCGATTCGCCGTGCTGCTTGCACGGATCCGGGCGCACCTGAGACAGCATCAGGGCAGCGAGGATGCGGTCTTCCAGATCGGCCCCTACACCTTCCACCCCGGCTCGAAGCTGCTGGTCTCGGCCAAGGGCTCGAAACTCAAGCTGACCGAGAAGGAAACGGCGATCCTGCGCTATCTTTACCGTGCCGGGCGCAAGCCCGTGCCGCGCGATGTGCTGCTGCAGGAGGTCTGGGGCTATAACGCGACGGTGACAACCCACACCCTGGAAACCCACATCTATCGCCTGCGCCAGAAGATCGAGCCGGACACCAGCCGCGCCACGATCCTGATGACCGATCCGGGCGGATACCGGCTGGAGCCATGATGACAGGGGTTGGACAGCCTGTGGTGGACGTGAACGTCCCGGCGTGGATCCGGCGTCCAATTGCGGGGTGTCGTCTTGGCGCTTGAGCAGGATATCGAGGTGATGGCAGTCCAGCCGATTCTTGGCCTGCTGCCGCGCGAGGGCTTGCGGCTTCTGGCCTTCGCAGCGGAAACGCGCTTTCTTCGGACAGGAGATGTGCTGTTCCGCAAGGGTGATGTCGCTGATGGCGGCTATCTGGTCATCACAGGTTCGATCGCGCTTGATCCGCGTGACGATGGCTCGCCGGCGGCTGAAGTCGCCACGCCGGGCTTTCTGCTTGGCGAAACGGCCCTGTTTGCGGAAGTTGCCAGACCTGCCACAGCGGTGGCGCGCGAAACCACCACCGTGATGAAGATTGCCAGAGGCGTCATGAGCCGCGTCCTTGGCGAGTTTCCGGATGCTGCTGCGGTGCTGCACCGGGCTCTTTCCCAGCGGGTCATGGCCCTGTCGGACGATCTAGCCCGGGTCCGTCACACGATCACCGCCGCTGGCGATTGACGTCCTGCCCTTTGTCTCGCCGTCATCATGCGGCCAGCGACAAGCGCTACAACGCCAGCCGCACCGTGATCGGGGCATGATCGGACGGGCGCTCCCAGCCGCGGGCATGCTTGTGGATGTCGGCCGAGTGCAGCGCGCCGGCCAGCGAAGGTGACAGCCAGACATGGTCGAGCCGGCGGCCCTTGTCTGCCGCTTCCCAATCCGCAGCGCGATAGCTCCACCAGGTGTAGACACGTTCCGGCTCGGGCATCAGCTGCCGGATGGCATCGACCCAACCATGGTCTGCCCGCAACCTTTCGAGGGTTTGCGTCTCGATCGGCGTGTGGCTGACCACATCGAGCAACTGCTTGTGGCTCCAGACATCGGTCTCATACGGCGCGATGTTGAGATCGCCGACCAGAATCGCCTGCTGACCGGTTGGCTGGAAGGCCCGCGCCCAGGCGTCCATCTCGGCGAGGAAGGCCAGCTTGTGGGCAAACTTGTCGTTGACCGAAGGGTCCGGCTCATCGCCGCCGGCTGGCACGTAGAAATTGTGAATGGTGATGCCTGCGGCCTTGCGCGCCTCGCCGGCCAGGGTGACCGACATGTGCCGTGCATCGGGCTTTCCGCACATCGGCATGGCCTGAGCATCCGAGAACGGCAGGCGCGACAGGATGGCCACGCCGTTGTAGCCCTTGTTGCCGATGATCGCCTGATACAGGTAGCCCAGCGCCCTGAACTCGGCAGCAGGGAACTTGTCGTCCGGGGTCTTGGTTTCCTGAAGACACAGGACATCCGGACGTTCCTGCTCGATCAGATCCCTGACGATCGGAAAACGCAGGCGAACCGAGTTGATGTTCCAGGTCGTGACGGCAAGTTGCATGGCGGCAAGTCCGCTGAGGGATTGAGGTCGCGCATCGGGGGCAAGATGGTCATGCGCCGAACGGGGACGGGCTGACAAGATGCCCGACCCCTGAACCCACCGGAGAATCACGGCGAGCCCGGCATTCACGCCATGTTCGTTGCTGCGCCGCATGGTCCGCAAAAGAGAGCGCCCAACCTCGGGGGAAGGCTGGGCGCTTGCGTTGTGACACGCGACCGCAAGGAGGGATGTCCTGCGGGGTGGGGGATGGCCGCCTGATCCGGGGGAACCGGGCAGACATACGTGTTTCCCCTGATGCAAACTAGTGCACCGATTAATCGATTCAAGTGCCTAAGGGCGCCATTTTAGCCGGTTGAAGGACCGTCCACGGTTTTCGATACGGTCAGCTGGCGAAGCGCTCAGTTGCTGGAGCTGCGGGACGGCATTTCGGTTGTGATCCTGAACAGGGCTGGATCGGGTCGCCGGCTGGTATCGAGATTGGCGACCTGGACGCTGGTCTCGTAGCCCTGCGGATCGATGATGACCCATTGCTTGAGGCTGTTGCTGCGCGGATCGTAGTGGATGGTGATGCGCGAGGTGCCTCCGAGCGTTGCCTTGTCCTCGACCGTGACGCGGATGGCGTCCGGTGTCGAGACGACGCGCGTGACCTTGACGTCACGCTTGAGATCGATCTGATCCTTGAGCAGGAACTTCAGCGGTGTCTGGCCAATAAAGTAATTGTCCTGCGTCGCCAGGCGACGATCGCGCACGGCCACGCTCGTGCCATCGGCGATGACTTCGATGGTCGCCGGAGGGTCATAGGTAAAGCGCATGCGGCCGGGCCGGTGAATGTAGAGCTTGCCCTGATACTTCCGGCCATCGGCACCCAACTGGCTGAAATCGGCGATCAGCGTCTGGAACGAGTTCATGTAGCTGTTGACCCGTTCGAGGGCCGCATCCTCGCTGAGTGCTCCGGAAGACGCGGCAGAAGCGGGCGGAGTGGCCGGGCGCGGGCCGGGCAATGGCACGTCGGTCTGGAGCCGTGTCGGGCCAGCGCTGGTGGCAGGCTGAGGCTGTGCCGGGGTACGCGCGGGTCCTTCGAGTTCCGCAGGCCGACGGGGTGGGGAAGGCGGCTGCGTCGGGGCGGGGGACTGGACAGGTGATGGGGTTGCTGACTGGGCCAGCAACTGGGCCATCGTCCGGGACTCGGCGAGAGCCGGTTCCGCCGCCGTCACCAGGACCAGGGCCGCGAGACCGCACAAGCGCACCAACATGCCTACTTCCTTCCCATCCGGTGCCATGTCCGGTCCATCGTGCCACGATGGCCCATGCAGGAACGTGTGCGACGACACATCGCGTCATGCCCATCCCCTAGATGGAGATCTGGCAGGGCAAGTTCAATCGCAACCTGTCAATCGTCGTCGCGCATGTCCTGCGTCTCGACCAGAATCTCGCGCTTGCCAGCATGATTGGCGGGGCCGACGATGCCTTCGTTCTCCATCCGCTCCATGATCGAGGCTGCCCGGTTGTAGCCGATCTGGAGACGGCGCTGGATATAGGATGTCGAGGCCTTCTTGTCGCGCAGGACAACCGCGACCGCCTGCTCGTAGGGATCCTCGGAGGCTGCGCCCATGTCGCTCTTGTCGAAAACCGCGCCATCCTCGTCGGCGCCGGCGGCGGGAAGCTCGCTCTCGTCCGCTGTCACCGCATCAAGGTAGTTGGGCCGTCCCTGGGTCTTGAGATGGGCCACGACCTTCTCGACCTCGCCATCCGACACGAAGGGGCCATGCACACGGGTGATGCGTCCGCCACCGGCCATGAACAGCATGTCGCCCTGGCCGAGAAGCTGCTCGGCGCCCTGCTCGCCCAGGATCGTGCGCGAGTCGATCTTCGAGGTCACCTGGAACGAGATGCGCGTCGGGAAGTTTGCCTTGATCGTGCCGGTGATGACATCGACCGACGGCCTTTGGGTCGCCAGCACGACATGGATGCCAGCGGCGCGGGCCATCTGGGCCAGCCGCTGGATGGCACCCTCGATGTCCTTGCCGGCCACCATCATCAGGTCTGCCATCTCGTCGACGATCACGACCAGATAGGGCAGGGCTTCGAGATCCATCGTCTCCTGCTCGTAGATGGCTTCGCCGGTGTGGCGATCAAAGCCGGTCTGCACGGTGCGGGTGATGACCTCGCCCTTGTCGCGGGCCTCGACCACGCGCTGGTTGAAGCCGTCGATGTTGCGCACGCCAAGCTTCGACATCTTCTTGTAGCGTTCCTCCATCTCGCGAACCGCCCATTTGAGGGCGACGACCGCCTTCTTGGGGTCGGTCACGACCGGGGTCAGCAGATGCGGGATGCCGTCATAGACCGACAATTCCAGCATCTTGGGATCGACCATGATCAGGCGGCATTCCTCGGGCTTGAGCCGGTAGAGCAGCGACAGGATCATGGTGTTGATGGCAACGGACTTGCCCGAGCCGGTGGTACCGGCCACCAGCAGGTGCGGCATCTTGGCCAGATCGGCGATCACCGGTTCACCGCCGATGGTCTTGCCGAGGCACAGCGCGAGCTTGTGCTTGCTCTGCTCGAAATCGGCGCTGGCCAGCAATTCGCGCAGGAAGACCGTCTCGCGCTTGGTGTTCGGCAGTTCGACGCCGATGGCATTGCGACCCTGAACCACGGCGACACGGGCGGAGACGGCACTCATCGAACGGGCAATGTCATCCGCAAGGCTGATGACCCGCGATGATTTGGTGCCGGGGGCCGGCTCCAGCTCGTAGAGGGTGACGACCGGGCCTGGCCGGACCTGCGTGATCTCGCCGCGGACGCCGAAATCTTCCAGCACGCCTTCGAGCAGCGTGGCGTTCTGTTCCAGCGCATCGGTCGAGATCTGGGCCACCGGAGCCTTCTTCGGCTCCGTCAGGAAGGTCAGGGCCGGCAGCGTGAATTCGTCCCTGTCCAGCAAGGAAGGCTGCGCCTCGCGCTGGATGCGCTTGCCCGGCTTCGGTGGCGGCGGCGGGGCTGCCACGCGCTGGCTGACTGGTTCATCATCGAATGCGGCGTCGCCGCCATGATCGTCGCGGTCATCGACGAGGGGCCTGCCTGCGCTGCGCTGCGCTGTGCCCTCGTTCCCCGGTGCCATGGTTCGGGGCCCCTGGTTGGCGAGCGGCCGATCCGGCAAGGTCTGGCGGGCCGCGCGCGGGGCGTTGTCGCCGAATTCGGGTTCAACCCGCACGCGCGAGGAGCGCTGCGCCTGAGCCTCTGCCTGGCCAGCATGCCCTTGGCCGGCGTAGGCGAGGCTCCTGCCGCCACCAAACCAGCGCCGGATTGTGCCCTGCGCGGTCATGATCATATGGGCAAGGCCGCCGACGAGGATCACGCCAAGGCCGGGATCGGTGTCGGCGCGCAGATCGTCCTCGTCTTCCTCAGCGATGGCCGGATCGTCCGTGTCGTCGGCATCACGGGTGAAGGCATAGCCAGCTGATGCTGTCAGTGCCAGCACGGCGAGGGCGAGCCATGCGAAGCCGATCAGGCTGCCAAAGGGCGAACCGGCGAGCCCGATCAGGTTGCGGGCCCCCAGGTGGAGCGAATCGCCGACCACGCCGCCGAGCCCGGTCGGCAGGGGCCAGCGGTCCGAGGGCGGCAGTGCGCTGGCCACCGCAGCGGCGGCAACGGAGCCCATCAGCCAGAGCGCCAGGCGCAGCGCGAAGCGGCCGAGCGTCCGCGTCCGCAGCAGCTTCAGCGCCCATGCGAAAGGCGGCAGCAGGACCGCGACGACACCGAGGCCGAACAGCTGCATCAAAACGTCCGAGACGATGGCGCCGGGTCTGCCCATGAGGTTGCGGACCCTGCCATCCGTGGCGTTGTTGAGACTGGGATCATCGACCGACCAACTGGCGAGCGCGGCCATCAGCATGACGATCAGCGCGATCAGGGCAAAGCCCGTCATCTCGGCGGCGCGGCGACTGGCGAAAGCCCGCAGGGCCGGTGGAAGATGATCGATCAGGGAGTGGCGTCGGATCATGCGCATGGAATCATCGGCTCGCGGTTGAGCTCACGCTCGCGGCAACAAGGCAGGCTCCGGCACAGGTGGCGGACCCTTTCCGACAATAGGAAGCCGCGGGTTAAGGCGCGCTTAACCTTATGGCTTGCCGACGGGCTGCCGCGCACGAAAAACCCCGGCACCGTGAGGTGCCGGGGTTCGCGTTGTGCTGAATGACAGCGGTCGTGGATCAGTAGTTGTAGGCCCGTTCGCCATGCTCGGCGATGTCGAGGCCTTCGCGTTCCTGCTCGGCAGTGACGCGCAGGCCGATGATCACGTCGACGATCTTGTAGAGGATGAACGAGCCGATGCCGGTCCAGGCGATTGTGAACAGGACCGCCTTGGTCTGGGTCCAGACCACGGTGCCGAAGGCATAGGCGCCCACGGCGAGTTCGCCCGGCTTGGATTCGTAATCCGGGATGCCAGCGCCGCCGAGTGCGGTGTTGACGAGGATGCCGGTGCCGATGGCGCCGAGGATGCCGCCGACGGCGTGGATGCCGAAGACATCGAGCGAGTCGTCATAGCCGAAGCTGTTCTTGACGGTGGAGCAGAACACGAAGCAGACCGCGCCAGAGACAAGGCCGAGTGCAATGCAACCCATGGGTCCGGCAAAACCGGCAGCTGGGGTCACGGCGACAAGACCGGCCACCGCGCCCGACACCATGCCGAGCAGGGATGGCTTGCCCTTGGCAGCCCATTCGACGAAGAGCCAGGCAACGGCCGCGGCTGCGGTCGCCACGAACGTGTTGATCATGGCGAGACCCGCCGTGCCATTGGCTTCGAGGTTGGAGCCGGCGTTGAAGCCGAACCAGCCCACCCAGAGCAGGGCAGCGCCGATCATGGTCATGGTCAGCGAGTGGGGAGCCATCAGTTCCTTGCCGTAGCCGATGCGCTTGCCGAGCACAATGCAGCCGACAAGGCCGGCAATCCCGGCATTGATGTGCACGACGGTGCCGCCGGCGAAGTCGAGAGCGCCCCACTGGAACAGCAGGCCGGCGTCAGCCTTGACCGCAGCCAGCGCAGCTTCGGCGGCAGCCTTCTTGGCAGCGTCCGTGCCGGCTTCGGCGACAGCCTTGGCGGCAGCAGCAATGCCGTCCGGACCGACCCAGTACCAGACCATGTGCGCCATCGGCAGGTAGATGAAGGTCACCCAGAGCACCGAGAACAGTACGAGAGCCGAGAACTTCATGCGCTCGGCAAAGGCGCCGACGATGAGGGCTGGCGTGATGCAGGCGAAGGTCATCTGGAAGATGATGTAGACATACTCTGGAATGACCACGCCGTTGGAGAAGGTCGCGGCCACCGAGTTGGCATCGACGCCGGCGAGGAATGCCTTGGAGAAGCCGCCGATGTAGTCATTGAGGCCACCACCATTGGTGAAGGCGAGCGAATAGCCGTAAGTGACCCAGATCAGCATCGTGATGCAGACGATGGCGAAAACCTGGGTGAGAACCGACAGCATGTTCTTGGAGCGGACAAGGCCGCCGTAGAACAGCGCCAGGCCCGGGATGGTCATCAGCAGCACAAGCACAGTGGCGATCATCATGAACGCCGTGTCACCCTTGTTGGGAACCGGGGTTGCTGCCGCCTGTGCGAGGGCCGGGCCGGCTGACAGCAGGGCTGCCGCACCGATGGTGGAGAGCCCTGCGAGGGCAGCTCCCGAACGAAGTGTCTTGAACATGAGGCTTACTCTCCAGAATGGGGCACTGATCACAGGGCGTCCTGATCGGTCTCGCCGGTGCGGATCCGCACGGCACGCTCGATCGAGGACACGAAGATTTTGCCGTCGCCGATCTGTCCGGTGCGGGCAGCGCCGGTGATGGCGTCGATCACCTTGCCGACGAGATCGTTAGCAACCGCCACTTCGATCTTGATCTTCGGCAGAAAGCTCACGGCGTATTCAGCGCCACGATAGATTTCGGTGTGACCCTTCTGACGGCCGTAGCCCTTCACTTCGGTCACGGTCAGGCCGTGCACGCCAAGACCCGTGAGCGCATCACGAACCTCCTCGAGCTTGAACGGCTTGATGATGGCCATCACGATTTTCATGTTGCCTCACACCCCATCTGTTGGTCGCCTGTCCCTGACCAGGGCTCCGGCGTCACTTGCACGACAGCACGCAGGAACCCGCGCGCTTCGGTAAGGTTCTATCAAGGAGTATGCCAACGGGGTGTTGGGGCGCGATTCAGGAACCACGACGGATGATCCGTCCGGATAAATACGCAGTCGGCTTGGCAGAGGCTTGCCTGCACGCCGAAGCATGCTCTGCATAAGATCAAAATTTAGGCAAATGCCACTTCGAGAGGCAGTGCTATTGCAAGAAGCAATCCATGATGTGTTGGACGCAGACCCCCGTCTCAATCAAGATCGGGGCGCGGCCGGATCAGGCCCTCCTGCGCCACCGATGCGACGAGTTGCCCCTTGATGTTGAAAATGAGACCTCGGGAAAACCCAAGCGCGCCGGAACTGGACGGGCTGTCCTGTGCATAGAGCAGCCATTCATCGGCCCGGAACGGGCGGTGGAACCAGAGCGCGTGATCGAGGCTGGCCGCCTGGATGCCCTTCTCGAACACGGTCCGGCCATGGGCGATCAGCGAGGCATCAAGCAAGGTCATGTCCGATGCATAGGCCAGCACGCAGCGGTGCAGCACCGGGTCATCGGGAAGCCGGCGCGTGGCCCTGATCCAGGCATGGAAACGCGGCGGCCTCGGTTCGCGGCTGGCATAGCGCGCGAATTCGACGGGCCGCAGTTCGATCGGTCGTTCGCGCTCGAAATAGGCGCGGACAGCTGCCGGCATCGTCGGCAGGATCGTGGTGCGGACCTCCTGCTCATCGGGCAGGTCTTCGGGCATCGGCACATCCGGCATCTCGGCCTGATGGTCGTAGCCCGGCTCCGCGTCATGGTAGGAAGCCGACATCGAGAAGATGGCCTGCCCGTGCTGGATGGCCACGACGCGCCGGGTTGTGAACGAACGGCCATCACGGATGCGGTCGACCTCGTAGATGATCGGCACCTTCGGATCGCCCGGCAGCAGGAAATAGGCATGGAGCGAATGGGCACTGCGGCTTTCCACCGTACGGGAGGCTGCAACCAGGGCCTGGCCGATGACCTGGCCACCGAACACGCGCTGCCAGCCGACCTGCGGGCTGCGGCCACGGAACAGGTTCTGTTCGAGGGGCTCGAGGTCCAGAATGTCGAGCAGTGCATCAACGGCGCTGGCCATGCCCGCGTTCTCCTTGTGCGCCTTGCCAAAGCGGCGACCCGAGGCGGATCGCCGCTGGCCGCGGCGCTTGTCAACACCATCACGCGGGTCCAAACAGGTTCCGTCAAGGCCGGCGCGTGTCAATGCCGTGGAGGATCAGGCCCATGTCCATGCGGATCGTCATCGCCGGTGCGGGGTTGGCCGGGCTCAGCCTCGCGCTGGCGCTCAAGCAGGCGCTGGCAGACAGCCATGAGATCGTGGTTGCCGATCCGGTGCTGGCCGGAAGTCCCCGCCCGGACGAGCGGGCTTACGCAATCTCCGCAGCCGGGCGGCGCATGTTCGAGGCGCTGGGCGTCTGGGGCGGGATGGCGGATGGCGCGCAGCCGATCACCGACATGGTCATCACCGACAGCCGCACGCGCGATGTGGTGCGCCCGACCTACCTGACCTTCGGGGGCGAGGCGGCGGGTACCGGACCGGCGGGCGAACCTTTTGCGCACATGGTCTGGAGCAAGGTGATCAATGCCGAACTCGGCAAGGCTTGCGCCGCTTCCGGCGTGATCATGCGCCCTGATGTGGTGCGCGAGGCAAGGGCGGGAGCCGACCGGACACTCGTGCATCTTGCGTCCGGGGAGAACCTGGGCGCGGCGCTGGTTGTCGCCGCCGACGGCGCGCGCTCGCGGCTCAGGGAGCAGGCCGGCATCGGCTGGGTCGGCTGGTCTTACGGGCAGTCGGGCATTGTCGCCACGATCGGCCACGAACGCGACCATGGCGGGCGCGCGATCGAGCACTTCCTGCCAGCAGGGCCTTTCGCGATCCTGCCCTTGCCTGACCGCGCCGATGGCGGCCACCGCTCGTCGATTGTCTGGACTGAGGCGACGGCGGATGCCGCAGCCCTTCTGGCCCTCCATCCCGAGGATCTGCTGGAAGAACTGGAGACGCGCTTTGGTCACCAGCTCGGGGCCATCCAGATCGAGACGCCGGCCAAGGCCTATCCGCTCTCCTTCGGCATGGCGCGACGCTTCATCGGCGAGCGGCTGGCCCTGCTGGGCGACGCAGCCCATGTCATCCATCCGATTGCAGGGCAGGGCCTCAATCTTGGCCTCAAGGACGTGGCTGGGCTGGCGGAGGCAATCGTCGATGCTGCCCGGCTCGGGCTTGATGTCGGGTCGCCCGCCGCGCTGACGCCCTACGAGCAGGCAAGGCGCTTCGACACTGTGGCGATGGGTGTCGTAACCGACGGACTGAACAAGCTGTTCTCGAACGATCTGGCACCGGTGCGTCTGGCGCGCGACCTTGGTTTGGGGCTTGTCGACCGGATGCCGGGCCTGAAAGACCTTTTCATCGCCCAGGCGGCGGGACGATCCCCATCGCAACCGCGGCTGCTGCGTGGCGAGCCGATATAGACCGGTTCACCCGCGCAGGATCACTCGATCACGCGCGCCTCTTCAGGCAGCATGATCGGAATGCCGTCGCGGATTGGATAGGCCAGCTTTGCCGAGCGGGACACGAGTTCCTGGCGTGCCGCATCGTATTCCAGTGTCGCCTTCGTCACCGGGCAGACAAGCAGTTCGAGCAGCTTGGGATCGACTTTCAAGACCGGCATGGCTTCGGGCTGTTGATCGGGCATCGAGGTCTCGCTTGTCCTGCGCGGCGGCCGTTCAGCCGCCTGCGCGTGTCAGATCGTCCATCAGGCTGGCCGCGACCGAGAGCTTGGCCGTGGTCAGCCCCGTATCGATCAGTTCATCCAGCATCACGGCGAGTTGTGCAAGCGCCTCGGCACGGCCCTTTTGCCAGTGCTGCAGCCCCGTGATGCCGCCGCCGTGGCTGCGGATCACATCGACCGAGATGGTGCGCAGGGCAAGATCGGTGCGTTCGAGCGCCCGGTCGATGGCCAGTCGTTCGAAGCGGTCGGTGGTCCTGAGCCCAAGCCCTGCCTGCCGCAGGCGCCCGACGCCGAGGGCATCGGTGGCGGCAAACAGGGTTGCGACGCCGTCGGCCACGCTCGCCCCGCTCTGCTCGGCGATGAGCACGCCATCGGTGGCGGCTTCCAGGGCGGGCAGATCGACGATGCGCGCTGCCAGATCGGCCGGCACGCCACGTTCCAGCCACGCGTCGATCTGGGTCTGCCGCAAGGCCGGATTGGCAATCAGGCTGCTCCCGGCGGCCGAGACAGCTGCGACGCCGGCCGCGAAGCGTGCCACCTGCTCGTCGAGAGGCCGGCCCACATCCGCGTTGCGGAGGAACCAGACCATCCGCGCCACCAGCGTTTCCTGGACAGCGCCATACAAGGCGAGTTGCGCAGCGCCCGGCAAGGCATTGTCGAGCCCGTCAATGGCCAGGTTGAGGTCGAGCAAGCCGAAGGCATCCCGCGTCAGCACATAGGCGCGGGCGATGGCTGCGGCATCGGCCCCGGTCTCCTCGGACAGCCGCGCGACGACACCCGCGCCAGCACGGTTGATCACGGCATTGGCAAGCTGCGTCGAGATGATCTCGCGGCGCAGCCGGTGGCCGGCGATGGCGTCGGCAAAACGCTCGCGCATGGCCAGCGGGAAATAGCGCGTCAGTTCCGTGGCAAGATAAGGTTCATCGGGCAGCCCACTCGCCAGAAGGTCATCGTAAAGCGCCAGCTTGGCATAGGCGAGCAGCACGGCGAGTTCGGGCCGTGTCATGCCCTCGCCGCGGGTCTCCCGGGCAGCGAGGACAGGATCTGCCGGCAAATACTCGACGGCGCGGTCGAGGCGGCCTTCCTTTTCGAGCCTGCGCATCTGTGTGCGCGCCAGGGCCAGTTCGGCCGTGCCGCGTCGCTCGGCCAGCGAAAGTGCCAGCGATTGCAGGTAGTTGTTGCGCAGGACGAGCGTTCCGACCTCGTCGGTCATGTCGGCCAGCAGCGCGTTGCGTGCGGCCTCGTCAAGCCTGCCATCCCGCTCGGGCGTCTTCAGCCCGATCTTGATGTTGACCTCGACGTCCGAGGTGTTGACGCCGGCGGAGTTGTCGATGGCATCGGTGTTGAGCCTGACGCCATGGCGGGCCGCCTCGATGCGGCCGCGCTGGGTGGCCCCAAGGTTTGCGCCCTCGCCCACGACCCTGGCGCGGATGTCTGCGCCGGTGATGCGGATCGGATCGTTGGCGCGGTCGCCGACATCCGCGTCGGTCTCGGTCGAAGCGCGGATATAGGTGCCGATGCCGCCGAACCAGAGCAGGTCGACGCGTGCCTTGAGGATGGCGTTCATGACCTCCTGCGGCGTCGCTTCGGCCTTGTCGAGGTCGAGCATGGTCCTGACCCTCGCCGAAAGCGGGATCGATTTGGCGGCGCGCGAGAAAATGCCGCCGCCCGCAGAGATCAGCCCCTTGTCGTAGTCCTGCCAGCTCGATCGGGGCAGCGCGAACAGGCGCTGGCGCTCGGCGAAGGCTGCTGCCGCGTCAGGAGCCGGATCGAGGAAGATGTCGCGGTGATCAAAGGCTGCGACAAGATTGATCACCGGCGAGAGCAGCATGCCGTTGCCGAAGACGTCGCCCGACATGTCGCCCACACCGGCCACCGTGAACGGCCTGGTCTGGATATCGTGGTCGATCTCGCGGAAATGCCGCTTGACCGCCTCCCACGCGCCGCGCGCCGTGATGCCCATCTTCTTGTGGTCATAGCCCTGGCTGCCGCCGGACGCGAAGGCATCGCCCAGCCAGTGGCCTTTCTCCCCGGACAGGGCGTTGGCCGTGTCCGAGAACGTGGCGGTGCCCTTGTCGGCCGCGACGACGAGATAAGGATCGTCGCCATCGAGGCGCACGGTGTTGGCGGGCGGCACGATGCGCTCGCCGTCGAGATTGTCGGTCAAATCCAACAAGGTCCGCACGAAGATGCGGTAGCTTTCGGTACCCTCGGCGAACCACGCGGCGCGGTCTGAGGCAGGGGGCAGCTGCTTTGGAACGAAGCCACCTTTGGCTCCCACGGGCACGATCACGGCGTTCTTGACCTGCTGCGCCTTGACCAGACCGAGCACTTCGGTGCGAAAATCCTGCGGGCGGTCCGACCAGCGCAGGCCGCCGCGCGCCACCTTGCCGAAGCGCAGGTGAACGCCCTCGACGCGGGGCGAATAGACGAAGATCTCGTAGAGCGGCCTTGGTGCCGGCAGGCCTTCGACCTTGCCGCTGTCGAGCTTGAAAGCGATTGTCGGGCGGCTGAAGCCATCGGGGCCGATCTGGAAGAAATTGGTGCGGATCGCTGCGTCGATCAGGTTGGCAAAGCGCCTCAGAATCCGGTCATCGTCGAGGCTGCTGACATTGGCGAGTTGCTGTTCCAGAAGCGCGGCCAACCGGGCCGTCCCCGCGCTGCGCGCCGCCTGATCAAGGCGCGGATCGAAGCGGTTGGCGAAACTGTTCGACAGCGTGGCGGCGATCTCCTTGTGCCGTGCCAGGGTGGTTGCCAGATAATCCTGTCCATAGGGCACACCGGCCTGCTGGAGATAACGCGCCATGGCCCGCATCAGGGCTGCCTCGCGCCAGGCAAGCCCTGCTTCCAGCACGAGGGCATCGAAGCGGTCCGATTCGGTGAGGCCCCTGAACTGGGCTATCAGCGCCGCTTCGACACCCGGGCCGGCGAGGGCGATGTCGATGGCGCCGCCGCCGCTGCGCTCCAGCGCCATGTCATGCAGCCAGACGCGCTCGGCCTCGCCCGACCCGGCAGGCACGATGCGATAGGTGCGCTCGTTGACGACGGTGAAGCCCATGTTCTCGAGCATCGGCACGCGCTGAGACAGGGGCATGGGCCGGCCGCGTGTGAAGACCTTGAGGTTGATGCGGCTGGCCGCGTCACCCTCGCGGCGATAGAAATCGACCGCCCGAGGCTTGTCGGCCGACAGGGTTTCGAGCGTGCCGATATCCTCGACCGATTCGGCTGCCGAGAAGGCCTCGCGATAGGCAGCGCCGAAGGCATCGGCGTATCGCTCCGCCGGCATGCGCGCCCCTGCTGTGCCCTTGAGGTTGGCCAGTGCATCCTTCAGGCCATCCGCCCAGGTGCGCACGATGGCGCTGATCCCCGCTTCCAGCGTTGCCCGGTCAACACGCGGCGTCTCGCCCTCGTCCCGGCCGATGATATAGTGAGTCCGCGCCAGCGGACCTTCGGGGTAGGTCGGGTAAGCGGCCGAAACGCGGCCCGCAAAGACACGTGCCAGAAAATCGCCGACGCGCCGGCGCACGGAGGTGTCGTAGCGATCCTTGGGAATGTAGACGAGCACCGAGACGAAGCGGTCGAACTCGTCGATTCGCGCCAGGGCGCGGATGCGCGGGCGCTCCGTGAGTTGCAGGATATCGAGCGCGAAGCGGTGCAGCGTCTCGACATTGATCTGGAAAAGCTCGTCGCGCGGGTAGGAATCCAGCACGTTCATCAGCGAGCGGCCGGAATAGCTGGCCTGATCGAAGCCGCTCATCCGCGCGACCTGCGCCACCTTCAGGCGCAGGTAGGGCACGCTTGCGGCGGTGCCGGTGTAGGCGCTGGAGGTCAGCAGGCCGACAATGCGCAATTCGCCATCCAGCCGGCCATCGGCGGTGAAGAGCTTGACGCCGACATAGTCGAGATGGACACGGCGGTGCACACGGCTCTTGACGTTTGCCTTGGTGATGATCAGCGCCTGCGGCTTGTTGAGAAAGGCCCGGATTTCCGGCGTCGTCGCCACCAGATCACGGCCACGGCGCAGGACCATCACCTTCGGGTCGCGCAGGATGCCAAGGCCGCTGCCACCGACCTGATCCGCCGATGCATCGGCTGCCGCGAAGCGATATTCACGCATCCCCAGGAAGGTGAAATTATCGGTGCTGATCCAGTCGAGAAAACGCATGGCTTCTGCCATTTCCTCATCGGGAAGTGGCGGCGGGTTGTTGCGATAGGCCTGCATCGCCGTGGCCAGCCTGGCGCGCATCTGCGACCAGTCATCGACAGCTACGGCAACGTCGGCATAGACCCTGTCCAGCCCGGCGCTCAGCCTGGCGCGCGCGTCCTGGTCGGGCAGCCACTCGATGTGGATGTGGATCACGCTTTCGCGCTGCGTGCCTTCCGGTGCCCTGGCGGAGGCATCCCCTGCAAGCCGTGTCAGCGTGCCATCGGCGTCGCGCGCAGTCGCCACGATCGGGTGTGCCACGAGGTTGGGCTCGATGCCCTGATCGGCAAGCTCCGACAGGGTCGAATCGAGCAGGAACGGCATGTTGTCGTTGATCACCTCGATGATGGTGATCTGGCGCCGGACGCCGGCATGGTCGACGGCCTCGTCGCGCAGGCTGACATGTGATGTGCGGGCTTTGCGCGGCCGGGCAAGCTGTTCCAGCGCCCCCATCGCGAAACGGGTGAGATCGCCGGTGTCATATTCGGCAATGTCCTCGGCAGCGACTCGGCCGAACAAGAGGTCCGTGAAGGCCTTTGGATCAGCTCCGGCAGGCAGGTCGCCCGTGCCCGTTTTGCCTCTGGACATGGTCATGACCCCCAAAAGTGCGCCGTTGCACCTGATTCCACCCTATCAGAGCGATGACATAAGCGCTCTGGTCATGCAACTTTCGTCGCAGATGCCGAGTCTGTGCAGCGCGCGGCGGCCATGCCTGTTCCAGTCTGGCTTGCCGCGCAGCCTTCTGGCACGGTGGCTTGCAACAAGGGGAGAATGAGCATGTCCCGTGACAGCAAGGCGACAGGACAAAAGCCGCCGGCGCAGGATGATCCGCAAAGGGCGATGGCACTCGATCTGCCGCGCGGGACGCTTTCCGAACCGATGCAGGCCTATTTCGCCAAGTGCGAGGAGAAAATCGGTTTTGTGCCGCACGTTCTGGAGGCCTACGCGCATGACAACGCCAAGCTCGAAGCTTTCGTGGCCTTCTACAATGACCTGATGCTCGGCCCGTCCGGCCTGTCGAAGCTGGAGCGCGAAATGATCGCGGTGTGCGTGTCATCGGCCAATCGCTGCTATTACTGCCTCGCTGCCCATGGCGCTGCCGTGCGCCAGTTCTCCGGCGATGCGCTGCTGGGCGAGATCATGGTGATGAACTGGCGGGCCGCTGACTTGCCGGCGCGTCACAGGGCGATGCTGGACTTCGCCGACCGGCTGACCAGCACGCCTCACCTTGTCGAGGAGCATGATCGGCAGCGGTTGCGCGATGCCGGGTTCAGCGAACGCGACATCTGGGACATTGGTGCGGTGGCGGCCTTCTACAACATGTCCAACCGCCTCGCATCCGCGACCGACATGCGCCCCAACCGCGCCTATCACGCCATGGCGCGCTGACATCCGCTGCGTGACGGCACAAAGAAAGGCCGGCCACGATGTGGCCGGCCAAGGGTGCCTGACGTTTCAGGCCCGACCCGATCCCGCCCTGGGGGGCTGGGGGGCTGACGTGTCCAGAACGAGACCGGATCGGGCCGTCGAGGCAACAAACCGGAGTATACGCTCCAAGATGTCCGTCGCTGGGCGCGAAGCCGGCCAAAATGCGGCGGCGGTGACGCTTGCGTGATCGAGCCTCCGGCGTCGTGCCGGCCTAGCTTGCCATTGGGGACGCACGGGATCATCATGAACCCGAAGCACCGGCTTCAATTGCCGGCATCAGATGCTGGAGAAGGCCTTTTGAGCGAGAGCGACCTCACGGAGGCGGACACGTCCGCAGCGGTGATCCCCCTCAGGGTTTCGCAGCCGACGAAGGTGACGTTCGATCGCGGCGAGCTTCGCCTGATCCTCAACCTCTATGGCCGCAAGGTCGCGGAGGGCGAGTGGCGCGACTACGCCATCGATTTTCTCAAGGACATGGCGGTGTTCTCGGTGTTTCGCCGCACCTCCGAGATGCCGCTCTATCGCATCGTCAAGAACCCGGCCCTGGCGCGCAGGCAAGGCGCCTATAGCGTCACCACCACGGGCGGGCTGATCCTCAAGCGGGGGCAGGATCTTGACCGTGTGCTTGCGGTTCTCGACAAGCCGCTGAAGATCGTGCGCTGAAGGGATGGCGCGTTTCCTTGCCGGCGCGTGCAAGCCGTTCGCAAACAAGAAAAAACCCCGGCGCTTTCGCACCGGGGTTGATCCATGCCGGACCGGGCGGTCAGGCCATTGTTGTCACTCGCGATTGCCGAACAGGTTCAGCAGCATCTGGAACATGTTGATGAAGTTCAGGTAGAGCGACAGCGCGCCGTTGATCGACAGCTTGGCCAGATCTTCCGCCGTGCCTTCACCATACAGATACATTTCCTTCAGGCGCTGGGTGTCCCAGGCTGTCAGGCCCGCGAAGATCAGCACGCCGATCGCCGAGATGGCGAAGCTGAGCGCGCTCGACTGCATGAACAGGTTCACCAGCGAGGCGATCACGAGGCCGATCAGACCCATGATCAGGAACGAGCCCATGCCCGACAGCGACTTCTTGGTGGTGTAGCCGGCGAGGCTGAGACCACCGAAGGCTGCGGCCGTCACGAAGAACATCTGAACGATCGAGCCGCCGGTGAAGACCATCAGGATCGACGACAGCGAAAGGCCCATCACCGCCGCGAAGGCGTAGAACATGGCGCGTGCGCTCGAAGCCGACATCTTGTCCGCACGAAACGAGAACAGCAGGATGAAAGCCAGCGGTGCCAGCATCACGACCCACTTCAGCGGGCTGACATAAAGCAGTTCGCCGAAGGGCGTGAGCGTGCGGCGGCTGCCGCCGGCGAGCATGTTGGTGCCCATCGCGACCAGACCCGACACGGCAAGGCCGGTGATCATGTGGTTGTAAACGCCGAGCATGAAGGACCGAAGGCCCTGATCGACCTCGGCGGCGCTACGCTGCTGGGCAAGCGGTGTGCCCCAGGCAGAAGCGTTAGGATCGAAATTGCTCATGGAAAGCTCCAACTCCCTTTGGAAATCCGAAATGGACGACCAATTTCCGCGGGATTGTCCATCGCCCCGCAGCGTCGGCATGCGACGTCTGCTGCAATATGGGGAAAACCCCTCATTCTTGCAAGTGGTCACACCGTCTCATGCTTCCGCCTACGCGCAAACCGCGCAGGCGGAAGGCCAGTGGTCAAGAAAACCACATTGATTCGATGTAGTAATTGGCGCACTGGCAACTATAGAGATCGCAAGTAGCTCGATGGTTTCTTCGACAGAATTCGTAGTGTACCAGCCAAACCAAAGCAAACGGCAATGCCGACCGTGGCAAGAGCCAACAGAAGTGCACTGTATGGCGAAAAGGCAAATTCAATATTCATGGCTCGGGTCGTCACTGCCCAACCGGCTCCCGCTCCTGCGATGACGCCGAACACTGCCGCAACCATCCCGGTCAATGCGTATTCGAGCCCGTAGGCACCCAGGATGCGCACCCGGGTTGCCCCCAGCGACTTGAGGATCATGGCGTCATAGAGCCGCGAGCGCTGACCTGCCGCCAGTGCGCCTGCCAGTACCAGAAGGCTGGCCGCAACGGCGATACCGCTGGCGGCGCGGATGGCCAGCGTCAGCTTCGCGACCAGATCGTTGGCCGCGTCGAGCGCATCCTTGACACGCACCGCGGTGACGGCCGGGAACGAGCGCCCGAGCGCCCTGAGCAAGGCCGCATCACGGCTTGCCGCCTCAGTCACTGTCGGCGTGGTTGCCTCTGCCGGTGCCGTCAGCGTGGCCAGATGGGTGTGCGGCGCACCGGCGAATGCATTGGGCGAGAACATCATCACGAAATTGATGCCCAGATTGCGCCACTCGACCTTCCGGGTGTTGGCGAGCCTTGCCGTGATGTTGCGGCCGAGCACGTTGACCGTGATCTGATCGCCGACACGGAGACCGAGGCCGGTGGCGAGTTCATGGTCGAACGAAACAAGCGCTTCGCCGCGATGGTCCGGCGCCCACCAGGTGCCGCTGACAAGCGTGGAATCCTTTGGCAGTTCGGCTCCGTAGGTGATGCCGCGGTCGCCTTCGAGCACCCATCCAAAGCGGTCCTGAGCCTTGATCTGCTCGGCCGGCACGCCATTGAGCGCCACCACGCGGCCGCGCATCATCGGAACGCGCTCAAGCTTGGCACCGGGGGACTGCGCCGCGATGAAGGCGTCCAATTCGGCGGTGCGCTGGCTTGGAATGTCGATAAAGAAGAAGGTCGGTGCCCGCTCTGGCAGGTTCTGCGTCAAGGCCCGCTTGAGGCTGATGTCGATGAAGGAGAGGGCCGAGAGCAGCGCCACGCCCAGTCCCAGCGACAGCACCAGCGCGGGCGTCAGCGCGCCGGGCCGATGCATGTTGGCCACCGCCATGCGCAAGGATGGCAGGCGCGAGCGCGGCATGGCCGCCGCCAGCCGCATGATGCCGATGCCGACGCCGCGCAGCAGCACGAAAGCTGCCGCGATGACACCGATGTAGATGGCCGCGATGCGCCAGTCATAGGCAAACAGGATGGTGATCCCGACCATCAGCGCCAGCGCGACGCCGAAGGCGACGAGATAGACCAGTCGCGGCCGGCGGTTCTGGGCATCGACGACATCGCGGAAAAGCGCGGAAACCGGTGTATCGTGTGCCTGGCCAAGCGGGAGCAGCGCGAAGACGAGAGCGGTGACCAGGCCATAGATCGCAGCGATGCCCAGTTCGCTCCATGCGATTGTGGGGGATAGCGGAACGGGAAGGACATCTGCCAGTAGCCCGGCAAGTATGAAGGGCAGGCTGGCTCCCGCCACGACGCCGATGCCGACACCAAGGCAGGCCACGAGCATGACCTCGATCAGGTGGATGGCCACGACCTGCGAACCGGGCGCGCCGAGGGCCTTGAAGGTGGCGAAGTCCATGCGCTTCATGTCGACGAAACGTCGCACGGCGTTGGCCACGCCGACTCCGCCGACCAGAAGGGCCGTCAGCCCCACCAGCGTCAGAAACTGGCTGAAGCGGTCGATGTTGCGCGAAAAGCGCGGATCGGCATTGGACCGCGTGCGCACCTCCCAGCCCGCTTCCGGCAACTGCAGCTTGGCATCTGCTTCCAGTGCGGCGAGCAGGGGGGCAGATGCCGCTTCGTCGCCGGCCAGGTTGATCCGATAGGACCAGCGGATCATGCTGCCCGGCTGGACGAGGCCGCTGGTGCGGAGAGCATCCTCCGAGAGCAGCAGGCGTGGGCCGAGGCCAACGCCGGCCGCGACCTTGTCTGGTTCCGAGAGCAAGGTGCCGCTGATCCGGACGCGGGTCTGCCCGATCATCAGATTGTCGCCGTGCTTGAGGTCGAGCCGGCCGAGGATCAGGGGATCGACCAGTGCGCCGTGCACGCCGTCCTGTGCGGCCAGCATCGTGGCAAGAGGTTGCTGCGGATCGCTGCGCACCTCGCCGATGGTGGGATAGGCGGCATCCACGGCCTTGATCTCGACCAGAGCCGTACCCTTGTCGCCGGCATTGGCCATGGCGCGCATGGTTGCCATCACCGAGACCTGGCCGCGCGCCTCCAGCCAGGTCCGTTCAGAAGAGGTTGCCTCGCGCTGCACGAGCGTGAAGGCGGCATCGCCACCGAGGATTCGCTTGCCCTCCCGGCTGAGGCCCTCGCCGACGCCGCGGGCGGAGGAGGTCACGGCCGCGATGGCCGCCACGCCCAGCGCAAGGCAGGCAATGAACACGCCGAAGCCCTTCAGCCCTCCGCGCAGGTCGCGCCAGGCCAGCCTGAATGCAAGCACGGACAGATCGCGGAAGCCCTGCGTGCGGGCCGTTCTGGGGAGGGAGCCGTGCATGCTCAGGCCATGACGTTCTGGACGGCGCTGAGGTGCGAGATCTGGCCCGATCGCAGCCGGATCGTGCGATCGCACCTGGCAGCAAGGCTCGCATCATGCGTGACCAGAACGAGGGTCGCGCCCCGCTCGCGCTTCAGGGCGAAGAGCAGATCGACAATCGAGGCGCCTGTGGTCTCATCAAGGTTTCCGGTCGGCTCATCCGCCACGAGGATGGCCGGATCGGGTGCCAGCGCCCGTGCAATCGCCACACGCTGCTGTTCGCCACCCGAAAGCTGCGCCGGATAGTGGTTCATGCGCTCGGCGAGGCCGACCGATGCCAGCTCGCGCTCGGCGCGTTCGAAAGCATCTTTTCGGCCTGCCAGTTCGAGCGGCAATGCCACGTTCTCGCGCGCCGTCATGGTCGGAACCAGATGGAAGGACTGGAAGACGATGCCGATGCGCCGGCCGCGAAAGATCGCCAGAGCGTCCTCGCCCATGCCCGACAGGTCGACGCCTTCGATCAGCACCTGGCCCTTGTCAGCGCGCTCCAGCCCGGCCATGACCATGAGCAGGCTCGATTTGCCCGAGCCGGATGGCCCGACAAGGCCGACCGCTTCACCGGCCTCGATGGTCAGCGAGATCCCCTTCAGGATATGGACGCGCGCGGCGTCGCGCCCCAGACTGAGTTCGACATTTTTCAGTTCAATCAGGGCGGACATGATCGTTCACGCAATCTTTCGAGGAACAGGACCGGCAAACGGGCGAGCCGCAACGCAAACAGGTGGAACAATCGAAGCGCCAATGCCTGCAGCCAGCCCTGCAAACGTTACGCCAGCACGCGCGGAGGACGTCCATGGCCGTGACATCCCAAGTGCCGGGCTTGGTCACGCACGCCGACGTTGTTCAGATGGCGTCCCGATGTGGTTTGCGAAAGGGGTCGCGCGCCTGCGTATGATGACAATGCTTCTGGTGTTGTCCGCGGGCCTTCTGGTTTCCGCTTTCCAGCCTTTGCAGGCGGCGGACCGGCCTCTCAGGATCATTGCCTTCGGCGACAGCCTCACGGCAGGCTATGGATTGCCGGCCTCCGCAGCCTTCCCTGCCCAGCTGCAGAAGGCCCTTGAGACGACAGGTCGCAAGATCGTGATCGAGAATGCCGGCGTGTCCGGTGACACCACGCAGGCTGGCCTCGACCGGCTGGACTGGTCGATCGGCGATGGCGTCGATGGTGTGATCGTCGAACTGGGGGCCAATGACGCGTTGCGCGGTCTCGATCCGGCCCAGACCCGCAGCGCGCTCGACCAGATCATCGTGCGGCTGAAGGCGCGCAAGATACCGGTCATGCTGGCGGGCATGCGGGCACCGCCAAACATGGGCGCGGATTTCCAGCAGCGTTTCGACAGCATCTTCCCCGATCTGGCGCGGGAGCACGGGCTGATCCTGTATCCGTTCTTCCTCGACGGGGTTGCGGGCCGGCGAGAACTCAATCAGAACGACGGCATTCATCCCACCGCGGAAGGCATCAGGCTGATCGTCGAACGCATCCTGCCCAGTGTCGAGCGCTTCATCGCCAGCCTGGCCCGGCCCGACTGACGGCTGGTCATCTGGTCCCTCTCTCATCTGATTGCCTGGAGCCTTCAATGTCCCATCGCCCGCTTGGCCGCACCGACCTGTCGGTGTCCGACATCTGCCTTGGCACCATGACCTGGGGTCAGCAGAACACCGAGGCCGAGGGCCATGCCCAGATGGACTACGCGCTCGACCAGGGCGTGAACTTCTTCGACACGGCGGAGCTCTACTCGATCCCGCCCAAGGCGGAGACGCAAGGCTCGACGGAGCGGATCATCGGCTCATGGTTTGCCGCGCGCCGCAACCGCGACAAGGTCATCCTCGCCTCCAAGACCATCGGCCGCTCGCAGATGACGTGGTTCCGCGATCCGCCGCAGGAAGGCCGGCTCGACAAGGCGCAGATGACCTATGCCCTCGAGAGCTCGCTGAAGCGCCTGCGTACCGACTATATCGATCTGTATCAGCTGCACTGGCCCGAGCGTCCAGCCCCGTGGGGTTCGAACCCGACGCGCTTCAACATCGACAGCTTCAAGCCGCTGCCCGACGAGAACAGCATCGAATCGCAGCTCGAGGTGCTTCAGGGCTTCGTCAAGGCTGGCAAGGTGCGCCATATCGGGCTGTCCAACGAGAGCGCCTGGGGAACGATGCGTTTCCTGTTTGCGGCCGAGTCGAAAGGCCTGCCCCGCGTCCAGACGGTGCAGAATGCCTACAACCTGCTCAACCGCACCTATGACGTGGCGATGGCCGAGGTCTTCCTGCGCGAGCAGGTGGGTTTGCTGGCCTATTCGCCACTGGCGCAGGGCTTCCTGTCCGGCAAGTATCTGGGTGGTGCCCGGCCTGCGGGGGCCCGGACCACGCTGTTCGACCGTGGCCAGCGTTACCAGACGCCAGGGGCTGAACAGGCCATCGCCGACTATGTGGCCGTGGCGGCACGCCACGGGCTCGATCCCTCCGCGATGGCCGTGGCCTTCGTCACCAGCCGGCCCTTCACGACCTCGAACATCATCGGGGCGACGTCGCTGGCGCAGCTCAAGGTCTGCATCGAAGGCTCGCGGGCGGTGACGATGACGCCGGAACTGCTGGCCGACCTCGATGCCGTGCACCAGTTGCGGGGCAATCCCTGCCCCTGACGGACGGACAACGGAAAAAGCGGGCACGACCCGAAAAACCGTCTCGTAAATGTCGCAGGATTGGGGAAGAATCCCGAATCATGCCTCGGCTGTTCACCGGTCTGGAAGTGCCACCCGACATTGCGCTGCAATTGTCGATGCATCGCGGCGGCCTGTCCGGTGCCCGCTGGATCGAGCCGTCCGACTATCACATCACCTTGCGCTTCCTTGGCGATGTGGATGGCATGACAGCGCGCGATGCCTTTGACTTCCTCGCCGACATCCAGCGTGGGCCGGTCACGATCACGCTCGACCAGATCGCCAGCTTCGGGGGTGACAAGCCGCACTCGGTGTTCGCGCGGGTTGCGCCCAGTGCCGCTTTGTCTGACCTGCAGGCCGAGCATGAACGATTGATGCGCCGCATCGGCCTCGCGCCCGAGCCGCGCAAGTTCGTGCCGCATGTCACGCTGGGGCGCATCAAGGGGGCTTCGGTCATCGCTGTCGCGGACTACCTGTCGAGCAGGGCCATCATCCGCCCGATGAGTTTCACGGCCCGGCGCTTCGTGCTGTACTCCTCGCGAGCCTCGACCGGCGGCGGGCCTTATCTCGTCGAGGCGGCCTATCCCCTTGACGCGCGGTTGCGGCAGGCCATCTGACTTGGTCGGCCTGTCTCCGACGGCCAACCCGCATCCGGAGAATTGACCATGCCGCCTCGCCTCGAAGGCCCGGAACGGGCAGCAGCCCTCTCAGCCCTTGCCGGCTGGACCGAGGTGGAAGGCCGCGATGCGATCAGCAAGCGCTTCGTCTTCGCCGATTTCAATGTCGCCTTTGGCTGGATGAGCCGCGTCGCCATGCTGGCCGAGAAGATGGACCATCACCCGGAATGGTCGAATGTCTACAGGACCGTCGACGTGACGCTTTCGACCCATGATGCGGGCGGACTCAGCGCGCTGGACATTGCCATGGCCCGCGCCATGGATGCGATGGTGGCATAAGGCAGCGTTCAGCTGCGAACGGCTCAGGCCGACCAGTTGCAGGCGGCGAGCGCGGCCAGCATATGGGCGGGCGGCGGGGCTTCGACCGTTATAGGCGGCTTTTTCAGGTGCAGCGGAATGCGGATTGCGCGCGCATGCAGATGCAGGCCAGGGCCGCCGAAGCGGGGACCGGAGCCATAGATCGGATCGCCAATGATCGGCCATCCCGAGGCCTGGCAATGCACCCTGAGCTGATGGGTGCGGCCGGTCAGCGGTGTCAGCTCCATCCAGGCGAGGGAGCGGTCGGCGGACCGGCCGAGCACGGTCCAGAGCGTTGTCGATGGCAGGCTGTCGGCGCTCTGGCTCTCATCGGCGGCCTTCATCCACCAGCCGCGCTGCGGATCGAGCCGGATCAGAGGCACATCGATGCGGCCGGCATCGGCTTCCGGGTCGCCCTCGACGACCGCCCAATATGTCTTGGCGATGGCCCCGGTCTTGAAAAGGTCACCCAGCCTTGCCAGCGCCTGGCGATGGCGGCCTAGCACGAGGCAGCCTGAGGTGTCGCGATCGAGCCGGTGCGCAAGCTCGGGCGGTCTCGGCAGGCCGAAGCGCAAGGCGGGAAAGAAACTGTCCAGCGGCTGGTCGCTGAGGCCGCTGCGCTTGCTCTGGGCGTTCTGCGGGCCCTTGTGAACCGGCATGCCGGGCGGCTTGTCGATCACCAGCATCATGGCGTCGCGGTGGAGCACACGCGCCAGCATGGCCTCCTCGGTCAGGCTGGCAACCTGAGGCCCTGCGGCACCGGCTTGTGCGATCACGTCTTTCGATGTCATGCCGAACCGGGTAACGAGACTTGGGCGCGGTCGCAAGCCGTGGCGCCGCATCGGATCAAGGCGGAAGCGCAGGACAGATGAGCGACAGCGACAAGAAGCCCGGCCTTCTGGCACGCCTGTTCGGCAGGGGCGGCAAGGCCGAGCCAGAGCACGTGCCGGCAAGTGTCCCCGTTGCCGGGACGGAGACTGGTGAGCCCGTTGTCGTGGACGTCGATGTCGCCGGTTCCGGCGGCCCGGCTCCCGACATCACGGGCGATGGCGCTGCCATAACTGCCGCGACGTCCTCCGAAGCCGCTGCTTCCGTAGATGTTGTTTCCAGAATCCCCGTAGACAGTCCCGTCAGCTCCAGCGTCGCTGTGCCCGAACAGGATCTGCCCGTGCCGGCCCCGCGCCGAAGCTGGTGGACGCGGCTGAGCGCCGGGCTTTCACGGACATCGTCGGCGCTGACGACGGGGATCACCGACCTGTTCACCAAGCGCAAGCTTGACGCCGGCACGCTTGACGATCTCGAAGACATCCTGATCCAGGCCGATCTGGGAGTGGACACGGCAGCCCGCGTGGCCAAGGTGGTCGGTTCGAGCCGCTACGAGAAGGGCATTTCCGGCGACGAGGTGCGCGCCATCCTTGCCGGCGAGGTTGGGGACATTCTCAGGCCGGTGGCATCCCCGCTGGTGATCGATGCGGCCATGAAGCCGTTCGTGATCCTGATGGTGGGTGTCAACGGTTCGGGCAAGACCACGACCATCGGCAAGCTTTCGGCCAAGTTCCGGGCAGAGGGGCGCTCGGTGATGCTGGCAGCTGGCGACACGTTCCGGGCGGCAGCCATCGAGCAGCTCAAGGTCTGGGGCGAGCGGACGGGAGCCGCCGTGATCGCGCGCGAACAGGGCGCCGATGCTGCCGGCCTTGCGTTCGATGCGCTGGAACAGGCCAAGGCTGCCGGCACCGATGTGCTGCTGGTCGACACGGCAGGCCGGCTCCAGAACCGCACAGAATTGATGGAAGAGCTGGCCAAGGTGGTGCGGGTGATCCGCAAGGTGGATGCCGGCGCGCCGCACGCGGTGCTGCTGGTGCTTGATGCCACTGTCGGACAGAATGCGATCGCGCAGGTCGAGGTCTTCCGCCAGATGGCCGGGGTGACCGGGCTGGTGATGACCAAGCTCGACGGCACGGCGCGCGGCGGGATTCTGGTGTCGCTGGCGTCGAAGTTCGCCCTGCCGGTGCATTTCATCGGGGTTGGCGAAGGGGTCGATGATCTTGAACCCTTCGATGCCACCGATTTTGCGCGGGCGATCGCAGGTCTGGAGCGGGCAACATGAGCGAACAGGTCAAGCCGGTCACGGAAAAGCCAGCGGCGGAACAGGTCAACCCGCTGCTGAAGCTCGGCCTCGAATTCGGGCCGCTGGCGATCTTCTTCTTTGCCAATTCCTATGGCGACCGCTGGTTCGGGGTGGCTTCCGACCAGCGCATCTTCGTGGCGACCGGCGTCTTCATGGTCGCTTCGCTGATCTCGCTGGCCCTGTCGAAGATCCTGCTCAACCACCTGCCGCGCATGGCCGTGATCAATGCTGTGGTGGTGACCGTGTTTGGCGGGCTGACACTGGCGCTGAACGACGAGTTGTTCATCAAGCTCAAGCCGACGATCGTCAATTCGCTGTTCGGCTGCGTGCTGCTGGGCGGCCTTGCCATGGGCCGGCCGTTGCTGCCTTACGTGCTGGACAGCGTGATGAGCCTGACGGACGAGGGCTGGAAGAAGCTGACCTTTCGCTGGGGGCTGTTCTTCTTCGTGCTCGCCGCGATCAACGAGATCGTCTGGCGCAGTTTTTCGACCGACTTCTGGGTCGGGTTCAAGGTCTGGGGGATCATGCCGATCACCATCGCCTTTGCGCTGTCGCAGACGCCGCTGATCCTGAAACACGAGGTCAAGGACGAGAAGGCCGGACCGAAGGACTAGCGTGCCGCGGCGACGGCTTCCGCCAGCAAGGCGCGGGCGCTGTCTTCGGTGAGCTGGCCGATGTGCTTTTTCAGGATCGTGCCGTCCTTGCCAATCAGGAAGGTCTCCGGCACGCCGTAGACACCCCATTCGATCGACGAGCGACCGGTCCGGTCCGTGCCGACCGCCGCATAAGGGTTGCCCAGCGCGCCGAGAAACCGCCGGGCATTTTCGGGCTCGTCCTTGTAGTTGAGGCCCATCACCTGCACCCTGCCCGTCCGCACCGCCTCATGGGTGGCCATTTCGACGAGAAAGGGATGTTCGACGCGGCACGGCGCGCACCACGATGCGAAGACATTGAGGATGGTGACGCGCCCATCGCGCAGGTCGGCAGGTGCGATGCCAGGCACCGGCCGGCCGTCGCGCAGCAATCCTTCCAGCGAGGGAAGAGTCAGGGACGGCGATGGCTTGCCGATCAGGGCCGACGGCACCCGGGAGGCATCCCCGGCAAACAGGCGGAACAGGAACAGCAGCGCCAGCAGCGCGAAAAAGGCCAACGGTGCCAGATGGAGCCAGTTGCGCCGTGGCGCCGTCGTCAGGTCCGCTTCACTCATGGGCGGTCCGCTCCGTGCTGGCGGTGGTCGAGCCGGGCAAGTTCGCGCTTTCGCGCGCGGTTGTCGGCAATGATCCAGATGGTCAGGGCTGCAATCACGGCAAAGGTCGCCAGATAAGAGCCAATGATGAAAAAGGCGTGGGGTCCGAGCGCTGTCATTCGGCCGGCCCCCGCGCCATCATGCCGGGAGTTGCGCCGGGCTGTTCGGCCCTGTCGGCGGCCAGAATGGTCAGGGTCCGGATGCGCCGGCGCATGATTTCGGTGCGCATCGCCACAAGATGCAGTGCCACGGCGAACAGCGAGAAGGCGACGGCGCAGACCAGAAGCGGCCAGAGCATCGAGGGGTGGATGGTCGGTCCATTCATGCGGAACACGGAAGCAGGCTGATGCAGCGTGTTCCACCAGTCGACCGAGAACTTGATGATCGGGATGTTGATGAAGCCCACCAGCGTCAGGATCGAGACGGCGCGGCCGGCCTGGGTCGGCTCGTCGATGGTGCGCCAGAGCGCCATGATGGCGAGGTAGATCAGCAACAGCACCAGCATCGAGGTCAGCCGCGCATCCCAGACCCAGTAGGTGCCCCACATCGGACGGCCCCAGAGCGCGCCGGTCAGCAGGCAGATCAGCGCAAAAGACGCCCCGATCGGGGCTGCGGCCTTCTGCGCCACCTCCGCCAGCGGATGCCGCCAGACGAGTGCGCCGATCGCCGAGATGGTCATCAGCGAGTAGAAGAACATGGCCAGCCAGGCCGCCGGGACATGGATGTACATGATCCGGATGGTTTCACCCTGCTGGTAATCGGCAGGCGCACTGAAGAACGCGCCGTAGAATCCGACAATGAACAGGATGCCGCTGAGCCCGGCAATCCAGGGCAGGAGGCCGCTCGAAAGCGCCATGAAGCGCGTCGGATTGGCGAGCTGGTTGATGAATGTCATGCTGACCGTGTGTGTTTCCCCGCAGCAGATTTACTTGCCGCGCGGCCCCGGCGCAATCCGTGCGCGCATTTGCAGCACCAGGCCGCCCGGCAAGCTGAAAATCGGTTCAATCCGATTGACGCAGGCCGGCTGCCGCGCCGATCACGCCAATGACAGCGAAGATCAGCGTCAGCGCACACAGGATCGCGAACGGCGTGGCGAAGGGGACTGTGCCGCCTGTCGCGGCATTGCAGGTGGCGACGCCGAAGATCAGCACTGGAATCATCAGCGGCAAAGCCATGATGGCGATCAGCACGCCGCCACGGCGGATGCCGGCCGTCAAGGCCGCTCCGACAGCTCCGATGAAGGTCAGGGCAGGCGTTCCGACCAGCAGGCTGGCGGACGCGGCGGCCATGCCGGCCGGCTCCATTGCCAACAGCAGGCCGAACAAGGGGGCTGCGAGTGCCAATGGCAGGCCTGTGGTGAGCCAGTGCGCAAGGCATTTGGCCAGCACCACGCCCTCCAGCGGCAGCGGCGAGGCCTTGATCAGATCGAGGGTGCCATCTTCGGCATCCGCCTGAAACAGGCGGTCCAGCCCGATCAGCGTGGCCAGCACGGCCCCGATCCAGAGGATGGCTGGCGCAATGCGGGCGAGCAGGTTGAGATCGGGCCCGATGGCGAACGGCGTCAGGGTCACGATCATCAGGAAGAAGACCAGCGCGAAGGACGCCCCGCCGCCGATGCGCAGGGCCAGCGCCAGATCCCGCTTCACCAGGGCGAAGAAGGCACTCATGGCCTGGCCCGCGCCGCGTTGTGGGCGCCCAGATCGAGCATGGTGAGTTCCGGCCAGTCGAGCGGATCGTGGGTTGCGGCTATGGCCAGCCCGCCGCGCGCCCGGTGCATCGCCACCGCAGCGGCCAGCTTTTCCCGCGCGCCGGCGTCGAGCGCGTTGGTGGGCTCGTCAAGCAGCCAGACCGGGCAGCGCAGCGGCGACGCCAGCAGAAGCCGGGCCAGCGAGACACGGCGGCGCTGGCCTGATGAGAGATAGGCGCAAGGCACGTTGGCCAGCGGCATCAGATCGAAGGCCTCCAGCGCCGCATCGAGGATATCCTCGCCGCCGCCGAAGACGATGGCCTGCCAACCGGCGAGCAGTTCGCGCACGCTGAGCGCGCCTTTCAGCGGATCGCGGCTGCCGACCAGGACAGAGCGATGGCCAAGATCGAGGTCTGCTTCCGGCGGATCAAGTGCGACCGTGCCGCCTTCAGGGCGCAGGAGCCCCGCGAGGATGCGCAGCAGGCTGGTCTTGCCCACACCGTTGGGACCAGTCAGCGCCAGCGCCTGCCCTGCCCCGACACGGAAGGACAGGCCGGCGAACAGCGTGCGTTCATTGCGTCGGCAGGACAGATCGGCGCAGATCAACTGCCAGGGAGCGGGAGGGGCGGCATTCATGTGCCGGCATCTGAGGCAAGGAGGACCGGCCGCGTCAAGGCTGTTCGTGCTTCGGTGCGGCGCACAGGAGCAGTTTACGTCTTTCGATGCGGTAGCATTTTGGCCAGAATCCTTCTAAGGACTGGTACGGCTGTGCCGCGCGCTTGATCCGGCGCGGGCGCCCGGGCACCCCCGGGGCGGCGCGCAACATCCGTTGCTCTGGGCGCTGGTCCGCAAGGTCCGCGCGTGGAGGCCTTCAGCATCGGTGCGGCAACGGCCGGACCGCCCTGTGACCTGTTTGCCCAAAGGATGCTATCCCATGGCTTCTCTCGACTCCTTCAAGTGCGCCAAGACCCTCAAGGTCGGTGACAAGAGCTACGTCATCTATTCGCTGGCCGAGGCCGAAAAGAACGGTCTCGAAGGCATTTCGGCACTGCCCTATTCGATGAAGGTGATGCTGGAAAACCTGCTGCGCTTCGAGGATGGCCGCACGGTCACCAAGGCTGACATTCTGGCCACGCGTGACTGGCTTACCCACAAGGGCAAGGTCGACAAGGAAATCGGGTTCCGCCCGGCCCGCGTGCTGATGCAGGACTTCACCGGGGTTCCGGCGGTCGTCGATCTGGCGGCGATGCGCGATGGCATGACCACGCTGGGGGGCGATCCGTCGAAAATCAACCCGCTGGTGCCGGTCGATCTGGTGATCGACCACTCGGTCGTGGTGGATTTCTTCGGCACGCCGCAGTCGCTGGGCCAGAACGTCAAGCGCGAATACGAGCAGAATGGCGAACGCTACAACTTCCTGAAATGGGGACAGGGCGCCTTCGACAACTTCCGCGTGGTGCCGCCCGGCACCGGCATCTGCCATCAGGTCAACGTCGAGTACCTCGCGCAGACGGTGTGGACGCGCAAGGAAAAGCGCAAGAACGCCAAGGGCAAGATGGAGACCGTCGAGGTCGCTTATCCAGACACGCTGGTCGGCACCGATTCGCACACCACCATGGTCAATGGCCTTGGTGTGCTGGGCTGGGGCGTGGGCGGGATCGAGGCTGAGGCCGCCATGCTCGGCCAGCCGCAGTCGATGCTGCTGCCCGAGGTGATCGGCTTCAAGCTGGTCGGCAAGCTGAAGGAAGGCATCACCGCCACCGATCTGGTGCTCACCGTCACGCAGATGCTGCGCAAGAAGAGTGTCGTCGGCAAGTTCGTCGAGTTCTTCGGACCCGGCCTCGACAACCTGACCCTGGCTGACCGTTCGACCATCGCCAACATGGGCCCGGAATATGGCGCAACCTGCGGCTTCTTCCCGGTCGACAAGGAAACCCTCGCCTATCTCGAATTGACCGGCCGCAAGGGCGACCGTGTCGAACTGGTCGAGAAGTATTGCCGCCATCAGGGCCTGTTCCGCACCAAGGCGTCGCCCGACCCGGTGTTCACCGACACGCTGGAACTGGAACTGGGCAGCGTCGTGCCATCGCTGGCAGGCCCCAAGCGGCCTGAAGGCCGTGTCTCGCTGACCGATGCCAAGGCCGGCTTCGTGGCCGCCATGGACAGCGAGTACAAGAAGGCGGGCGAGATCGCCAAGCGCGTCAAGGTCGAGGGCCGCAACTTCGATATCGGCCATGGCGACGTGGTGATCGCCGCCATCACCTCTTGCACCAACACCTCCAACCCTGCCGTGCTGATGGCCGCAGGCCTTCTGGCCCAGAAGGCCAATGCCAAGGGCCTCAAGGTCAAGCCCTGGGTCAAGACCTCGCTGGCACCCGGCTCGCAGGTTGTGGCCGAGTATCTCGCCGTGTCCGGCCTCCAGACCGAACTCGACAAGCTCGGCTTCTATCTGGTCGGTTTCGGCTGCACGACCTGCATCGGCAACTCGGGGCCGCTGCCGGCGGACATCTCGAAGGCGATCAATGACAACGGCATCGTGGCCTCCGCCGTCCTGTCTGGAAACCGCAACTTCGAGGGCCGCGTCTCGCCTGATGTGCAGGCCAACTACCTCGCCTCGCCGCCGTTGGTCGTGGCCTATGCGCTGGCCGGCTCGACCCAGATCGACCTGTCGAAGGAGCCGCTGGGCACGGGCTCGGACGGCAAGCCTGTGTTCCTCAAGGACATCTGGCCGACCAACAAGGAAATCCAGGCCTTCATCGCCAAGAACGTCACCAAGAAGATGTTCAAGTCGAAGTATGCCGATGTGTTCAAGGGCGATGCCAACTGGCAGGCCGTCGAGGTGGCTGGCGGGCAGACCTACAAGTGGAACATGAGCTCCACCTATGTGCAGAACCCGCCCTACTTCGAAGGCATCACCAAGACGCCAAAGCCGGTGACCGACATTGCCGGTGCGCGCATTCTGGCGTTGCTCGGCGACAAGATCACCACCGACCACATCTCGCCGGCAGGCTCGATCAAGGTCAATTCGCCAGCGGGCCAATATCTGCAGGAGCGTCAGGTCGCGGTGCCGGACTTCAACCAGTACGGCACGCGGCGCGGCAACCACGAGATCATGATGCGCGGCACCTTCGCCAACATCCGCATCAAGAACTTCTCGGTGAAGGAAGCGGACGGCTCGACCAAGGAAGGCGGCAACGCCATCCATTACCCGTCAGGCGACCGGATGTTCATCTTCGATGCCGCGATGCGCTACCAGGCCGAGAATGTGCCGCTGGTGATCTTCGCCGGCGTCGAATATGGCAATGGCTCGTCGCGTGACTGGGCCGCGAAGGGCACCAAGCTGCTCGGTGTCCGCGCCGTGATCGCCCAGTCCTACGAGCGCATCCACCGCTCGAACCTGGTCGGCATGGGCGTCGTGCCGTTCGTCTTCGCCGAAGAGGGCATGAGCTGGCAGAAGCTGGGCCTGAAGGGCGACGAACTGGTCGCAATTTCCGGCCTTGCCGACGTCAAGCCGAAGCAGAAGATGGAGGTTTCGATCACCGCTGCCGATGGCAAGGTGACGAAGGTTCCGGTGATCTGCCGAATCGATACGCTCGACGAGATCGACTACGTCAAGCACGGCGGCATCCTGCACTATGTGCTGAGGCAACTGGCGGCCTGAGGCCTGCCGCTGGCTTCTGGCGGTCAGATTCACGCTTTCGCAAACCCCGTCGGCGATGCTGGCGGGGTTTTGTGTTTCCGGAGCGTCGCGCATGAACCGCCCCCATCTGCTCGACGTGATCGCGCCGACGAAGCACCTCGCCTCGCTGGTGCTGGCCAAGCTTCGGCAGGTGCTGCCATCGGGCGAGCTGTCAGTGCATCCGGTGGCGGCGGCGCAGGTCGAGCCGGCGATCTTGAATGAGATGCGCAAGGCCGATGAAGCGGGTGCAGCGTGACCTCGCGAGATTGGATAGTCCTTTCGGTCCTCGTCCTTGCAGTGATGGCGGGATGCGTCTGGTTTGTCAGCCCTATTTCATACCGGTTCCGGATCACGATTGCCGTCGAATCGCCCCAAGGCGTGATCAGCGGCGCGTCGGTTTCTGAGACGTCCACGGTCTACCAGCCGAGCCTTCTTGGAGCGACGGGCGGCCGCTTTCCCAGCCTGCATGGGGACGCCATCTTTGTCGATCTCGGTCAAGGACGCCATTTGATTGGCCTGCTTGCGCATGGCCCCCGCGGCGAGGGGGTGGACGGCGTCATGATGCTGCCGGTCAGCGCCTTCGGGCTGAGATCGTCAGGCGTGGGGCGCGGCCAGAATTTTCACGAGATGGCGGCTGCGCTGCCTGCAGGCAGCAACCGGCAGCTGCGCCCGGACCTCATCCCCACACTCGTCACCTTTGCCAACCTCGCGGACCCTGCCAGCGCAAGGGTGGTTGCGCCAACCGACGCCGGCTTTGCCTCAGCCTTCGGCCCCGGCTTCCGCCTCGCCCGCGTCACGCTGGAGATGGTCCCCGCAGGCGTCTGGCCGTTCAACCGCGTGGGGCTGTCGGGAACCCCCGTGACGAGGGGGATCGAGGGGAAGATGCCTTGGTGGAAAGCACTTGATCGTCCCGCCGCCCGGGCACTTAGAGCAGCTGGCTTGAATACTGGCGCATCTATCGATGCTGAATTTGCATTCGTTAGGAACTGACAATGGGCATCTCATCATCCAACCCTGATCTGTTCCGCGCGATACTGGCGATGGATGCGTACAATCGCGGTTACAATGCAGGAATTGGCGACCCGAACACAGGATTGACAGGCAATGCAATTGGACTTGCGACCATTCAAAGAGACATTGACCTTCCAGTAGGCTCGCAAGTTGCCTCCTTCTTCGCGCAGGCCTACGCTCTGGGCGGGCAGACGGTCATTTCCTATCGCGGGACGGATGCCGCATGGGAAGCGGCGAGCGGCCGGGTCAGCGGTGGCAACCGGGCCGAACAACCGATGTCACAACTCCCCCTCTTCCCCCACACCCCCTTCGTCGTGTAGGGAGACAGCCAACTTATCACCGGGGCTTGACCGAGGTGTGCGCCTGATGTGCACCGATCGGGTTGTTCCGAACCACTGAAAGACGGGAGAACCCGCCCCATGTCATCCACTTTCGAGACGGTTGCCGGCATCATTTCCGAAACCTGTGACATCCCGCGCGAGAAGATCACACCGGCGAGCCACGCCATCGACGATCTCGGCATCGATTCGCTTGCCTTTCTCGACATCGCCTTTGCCGTCGACAAGGCCTTCGGCATCAAGCTGCCGCTGGAGCAGTGGACCCAGGAAGTGAACGAGGGCAAGGCACCGGCCGAGCAGTACTTCGTGCTCGAGAACCTCTGTGCCCGCATCGACGGACTGGTGGCGGCAAAGACTGCCTGAGGGCCATTGCGCCCGCCCCCTTTCTTCCTGGCCGCTCCGAAGTGTCTGGAGCGCGGCACGTGACAACCGACATGGTTCCGGGCTAAACGATCCGGCCCTTCTGCCGCAACGCTGCGCGCAGGGGCGTCCAGCCTGTTTCCCGGCCCCGGCCGATCTGCGAGCCATCCAGTCCATGCGCCTTGAATATTTCGAGATGATCGACACGGTCACGCTGTTCGACGCCGCGCAGCAGCGCATCGTCTGCCGCGCGACGGTGCCGGACGCGAGCCCGGTCTTCGAGGGCCATTTCCCGGGCCATCCGCTGGTGCCGGGCGTTCTCCTGACCGAGACGATGGCGCAGGCGTCAGGTTACCTCGTGCTTGGCCTCAACCGGCTGAGCCAGATGCCCTTTTTGATGGCCGTGGACAAGGCGCGGTTCCGCACCTTCGTCGAGCCCGGTGCGGTGCTGGTCATCGAGGCTGCGCTCACCGTCGAAGGCTCCGGCTATGCCGCCACCAAGGCCAGCATCACCGCCGATGGCAAGCCGGTCTGCGATGCCGAACTCAGGTTCAGGCTGATGCCGTTTCCCGCCGAACTGGGCGCGTTGATGCGGCAGCGCACAGCCGCCATCGGCCTTGTGCCCGAGGCAGTGACATCATGACCGAAGCCGTGGTCATCACAGGGATCGGTCTGCTGTCGGGCCTTGGCGAAGGCATCGCGCCCCATGTCGAGGCGGCGCGCGGCAAGCGTGATGCCGTGATCGATCGCGAAAGCTTTGCGCCCTATCCGGTGCATCCGCTCGGCATGGTCGAGCTTGACCGGCAGATCCCGAAGAAATCAGATCAGCGCCAGATGGAACCCTGGCAGCGCATCGGTGTCTATGCCGCCGGGCTTGCGCTCGACAGTGCCGGCATCAAGGGCGATGCCGAAGCCAAGGACCGGTTGCATGTCATCGTCGCTGCCGGTGGTGGCGAGCGCGATCATGCCGTTGATGGCCAGATTCTCACGGGCCTGAAGACAGCGGCCAATCCGGGCGTGTTCCTCAACGAGCGGCTGCTGGGCGATCTCAGGCCGACGCTGTTCCTCGCACAATTGTCCAACCTGCTGGCCGGCAACATCTCGATCGTTCACGGCGTCACCGGCCCTTCGCGCACGTTCATGGGCGAAGAGCAGGCCGGCGTCGATGCCGTCCGGGTCGCCCATGCGCGGATCGCCGCAGGTCAGGCCGAGATTATCTTGGTCGGAGGATCCTACAATGCCGAGCGCCGAGACATGCTGCTGCTGTTCGAGCTGGGTGGTGCCCTGTTGAAGGGGGCGCCGGTTCCGACCTTCAGCCGCACGCCGGGCCAAGACGGCATGGTCACCGGCAGCGTCGGGGCCTTTCTGGTGCTGGAATCGGCCACCAGCGCGGCAGCGCGCGGGGCGAGGGTTCTGGCCCGGCTCGATGCCGTCAGTGCCGACAGGGTCCGGCGCGAGGATGGCGCGATCACGCGCTCGTTGGTGAAGCAGTTCTCCGGCCACCATGTGGAGCCTGCCAGCCTCGTTGTGTCCGCTGCGCCCGGGCTGGCCGGACCAGCCACCGAAGAACAGGCAGCGCTTGCGGCGGTTGCTGGCGGACGTACCCCGGTCGCGGTCGGCGATCTGGTCGGGCATGCCATCGAGGCGGCATTTCCAGCCGCGGTGGCGCTGGCTGCCGCGCTGCTCTCGGAAGGCGAGGCGGCTTCGGCGCTGGTGACCGGTGTCGGTCATCACCGCGGCGAAGGCGTTGCCAGCCTGAGCGCGGCGTGAGGGAGGGAACGCGATGATGACGGACGTTCGCGATGCCCATGGCAGGCCGCTGGTGGCCGTCACCGGGATGGGCCTTGTCACCTCGCTCGGGCGGGGCAAGGCCGACAACTGGGCCCGCCTGACTGCAGGCCAGTCCGGCATCCACCGAATCACACGGTTTCCGGTCGAGGGCCTGAGGACCAGCATTGCCGGAACGGTCGATGACCTGTTCGGGCAGCCGTTTGCCGCTCCGGAACTGTCCGAAAAGCTGGCCATGCTGGCTGCCGATGAAGCGGTTGGCCAGGCCGGCCTCGGGGGAAAGGGCGACTTCCCAGGCCAGCTGTTCATGGCGGTGCCGCCGGTCGAACTGGAATGGCCGCAGAAGCAGGTCCTTGCCGGCGGCGGCGATGAGGCCGTCAGCTATGACACCCTGCTTGCAGCCGCAGCAGCGCACACGCACCGCGCCTATCACGAGATGTTCCTGTTCGGCACGGTCGCGGACCGGATTGCCGACCATTTCGGCACCAGGGGCTCGCCGATCTCGCTGTCGACCGCCTGCTCGTCCGGCGCGACCGCGATCCAGATGGGCGTCGAGGCGATCAGGCGCGGCGAGACCGATGCTGCGCTGTGCATCGGCACGGATGGCTCGGTGCATGCCGAAGCGCTGATCCGGTTCTCGCTGCTGTCGGCGCTTTCGACCCACAATGATCCGCCGGAGGAAGCCTCCAAGCCGTTCTCGAAGAACCGCGACGGCTTCGTGATGGGCGAGGGCGGCGCTGCGCTGGTGCTGGAAAGCTATGCCAGCGCACGGGCGCGCGGCGCCGAGATCCTCGGCTTCGTGCTGGGTTGCGGCGAGAAGGGCGATGGGTTCCACCGCACGCGCTCGTCGCCGGACGGCCGGCCTGCCATCGTGGCGATGCAGGAAGCGCTGGCCGATGCCGGCCTCGAACCCGACCATATCGACTATGTGAATGCGCACGGCACCTCGACGCCGGAGAACGACAAGATGGAAGCGATGAGCTGCACGGCGGTGTTTGGCCCGCGCATGACGTCGCTGCCGATTTCGTCGAACAAGTCCATGGTCGGACACACGCTGACGGCGGCCGGCGCGGTCGAAGCCGTGTTTTCCCTCCTGACCATCGCCAGCGGCCGTATTCCACCGACAATCAACTATCGTGAGCCGGACCCGAACATCCCGCTCGATGTCGTGCCGAATGTGGCGCGCGATGCCCGGGTGCGGCGGGTGATCTCCAACTCCTTCGGCTTTGGCGGGCAGAACACCTGCCTTGTCTTCGGCGACGCACCGGTCTGATTGCGATGAGCCGGGTTCTGGTCACAGGCGGGGCAAAGGGCATCGGCGCGGGCGTGGTCCGCGCGCTGGTGCTGGCAGGCCATGATGTGGTGTTCACCTACCGCTCGTCGGGGCCACAGGCTGCCGAACTGGCGACAGAGTTGGCAGCCGTGCGGGCCGGTGCCGAGGTCAGGGCGGTTGCGCTCGATCTGTCCGACAAGGCCGCCATTGCAGCTTTCTGCCAGGATGCGGAGGCTCTGGGCGAGATCTCAGGCCTCGTCCACAATGCCGGGCAGTCCTACGACGCGCTGTCGATGATGCTGGCGCAGGACAAGGCCGAAGCTGCCATGCAGGTGAATTTCTGGTCCTTCACCCAGATCGTCAACGCGCTGGTGCGGCCGATGATCGCGCGCAGGAATGGCCGCGTGATTGCCATAGGCTCGGTCACCGCCACGCGCGCCAACCAGGGCAATGCCGCCTATGCTGCGTCCAAGGCCGCGCTCGAGGCCTACATGCGCACCTTGTCGCTGGAAACAGCCCGGCGCGGGGTCACCGCCAACACGATCGCGCCCGGCTTTGTCGACACCGACATGATGGGTCCGTATGCCGCCTATCGCGAAAAGATGGAAAAGCAGATTCCGGCCGGCCGTTTTGCCACGCCGGACGATATCGGTGCCTTGGTGGCTTTCCTGATGAGCCCGCAGGCAGCATACATCACCGGCGCGACCATCCCGATCGATGGCGGCCTGATGGCTTCGATGGGCCTGCAGCGCTGAACGCGCTGATTGCCGTCATCGTTCAAGAATCCCCGAAGGACTGGAACCCATGCGCGCATTGATGCTTCACGGTGACCGCGATCTCAGGCTTGAGGAGATCGCACCACCGCCGCCGCCGCCGCCGGGCGAGGTTCAGGTGCGCATCAGGGCGCTCGGCCTCAACTACCTCGATGTCTGGGGCTTCCGCGGCATGGCCTTCGCCAAGCGCAAGATGCCGCAGGCTGCCGGTGTAGAGGCTGCCGGCGAGGTCGTGGCGCTGGGGGAGGGAGTCAGCCGCTTCCGCATCGGCCAGAAGGTGACGATGTACGGAGCCGACACCTGCGGCACCTGCAAGGCCTGCCGCGAGGGGCGCGACAACCTGTGCGAGAATGTCGCCGGCATCATGGGCTTTCACATCGACGGCTTTGGCCGCGAGTTGATCAACCGCGCCGAACGTCTGATGGTGCCGGTTCCGGATTCGGTCTCCTTCGAGCATGCGGCCTGCGCGCCCATCGGGTTCGGCACCGTGCAGCACATGCTGTTCGACAATGCCAAGCTGGAGCCGGGCGAGAGCATCCTGGTCCATGCCGCCGGCTCGGGCATCGGCACTGCCGCGATCAAGATGGCCAAGGCGATCGGCTGCACCGTCTACACCACCGTCGGCGATGATGCGAAGGCGGCCAAGGCGCTGGAACTCGGGGCCGATCATGTCATCAACTACAAGACCGAACGCTTCGAAGGCGAAGTGCGCCGCCTGACCCGCCGCAAGGGGGTCGATGTCGTGTTCGAGCATGTCGGCGCAGACACCTGGAACGGCTCGCTGCTCTGCCTCAAGCGCGGCGGCAGGCTGGTCACCTGCGGCGCGACATCGGGCGCCACCACGACGATGAACCTGATGCAGCTGTTCCAGCAGCAGTACCGCATCTTCGGTTCATTCGGCTGTTCCATGAAGAACATTGCCGATTCTCTTGACAAGATGGCGGCAGGCCTGACGCCGGTGATCGATTCGGTGTTCGAACTGCCCGATCTCGAGAAGGGTCTGGCCCGGCTCGAAGGCCGGCAGGTGTTCGGCAAGGTCATCATCAGGCTGTGAGTGCTGCATCCGGGATGCCGGTGGCGCGCCGCAGCGGGCAGGGCCCTGGTCAGCAAAACAGTTGACGTTGGCCGCGCCCGCCGTCATGTGCGCGGGTGGGCGCAAGCCTCGCCGGATTTTTCAGGGCTGTCATCCCGTGCTTCCTCGCATTCGAAGGGCCGCCTCACAGGTGGCCGCATTCCTGATGGTCTGGACGGTGCGGGCCGTGTTCGCGCTGTCGCGTGCGCTTGTGCCGGCACGGGCCAGCGCGACGGGCGGCTGGCTGTTGCGCAAGCTCGGACCGCTGACGCCGCAGCAACGGATCGCGCGCGACAACCTCAGGGCTGCCTTTCCCGACAAGAGCGATGCCGAGCGGGCTGTCATCCTTGACGAGGCCTGGGACAGCCTTGGCCGCACTGCGGGCGAATATGCCCATCTGGCGACGCTGTTCGACTATGATGCCGACAATCCGGATCCCGGCGGGCGTGTCGAGGTGGCCGGCATCGAACACTTCGAAGCCCTGCGCGATGATGGCAAGCCGGGCATCATCTTTTCGGCCCATCTGGCCAACTGGGAACTGCCGGCAATCTGCGCCCAGCGATACGGGCTGGAGGCCACGGCGGTGTTTCGGCCACCGAATGACCCTGCCGTCGCTGCGGTGATCCACGAAATCCGTTCCGGAACCATGGGAGGCCTTGCAGCATCCATGCGCGGCTCTGCCTTCTCCATGCACGGCGTGCTGGAGAATGGCGGCCATCTCGGCATGTTGATCGACCAGCATTTCACCCGCGGTGTGGTCATCGACTTCCTCGGTCGGCAGGCCATGGCGAACCCGGTGATGGCGAAGTTCGCGCGCCGCTTCGAATGCCCGGTGCATGGTGTCCGCGTGATACGCCTGCCCGGCCACCGGTTCCGGCTCGAGCTGACGCCGGCGCTTGATCTGCCGCGCGATGCCGCAGGCGACATCGATGTCGAAGGGGCTGTTCGGGCGATGAATGCGGTCGTCGAAGGCTGGGTGCGCGAGCATCCCGGCCAATGGCTCTGGATGCACCGGCGCTGGCGGCCCAAGATGGTGGCGCTGGCACTGGCTGCGCAGAAGGCTGCGCCATCAGTTCCCGTCGACCCAGAAGCCGAGGGTGACCGTCCGACTCCCAGTTCAACGCAACGTGACTTCCCGGTGCCGGGAAAATCGGTTTGAGTGCGGCATGCAATCCGGGCCGAACATGTTGCGTCGAACTATCCTGGCAAGTCTTCTTGCAAGCCTTGCCGTCACGTTCTGGAGCCTTGGCAACTTCGGCGTCATGGCTCAGACCGCCCCGCCGCAGGATGCCGGCAGCGAAGGCGCAAAGCCCCGCGCCGTGCTGGAGCTGTTCACCAGCCAGGGCTGTTCGTCCTGCCCGGCAGCCGATGCGCTGTTCGTCGAGTTGGCGCGCGATCCCAACCTGCTCGTGCTGACCCTGCCTGTTGATTATTGGGATTATCTCGGCTGGAAGGACACACTCGCCCATGCAGCCTTCAGCCAGCGGCAGCGTGCCTATGCCAAACGCCGGGGCGATGGCCAGATCTACACCCCTCAGGCCGTGATCGACGGCATCGCCCATGCCGTCGGCTCTGATCGCCGCGCGATGGACCAGATCGTCGCGACGCATCAGGCGAACAGCTTTCCGCTGGATGTGAGCGTGTCCGAAGCCGCCGGCCAGATCCGGATTTCACTCAGCGGTCAGGCGAGGCCCGGGTCGATCTGGGTGCTGCCCGTGGCCCGTGCGCGTGCCGTCGCGATCCAGCGCGGAGAGAACCGTGGCCGCGAGGTGGCCTACGCCAATGTGGTGCGCGGTCTGATGCGCGTCGGTGACTGGCGCGGCGAGGCGATGACGCTGGAACTGCCGAAGACACTGGTCTCCCAGGCCGATGCCGACACCTATGCCGTGCTGGTTCATAGCGAGGATGGCAAGATTGGCCGGATCATCGGGGCTGCCAAGGCTCCGCGCTTCTGAGCGCAAGCTGCGGCTGCCACAAAGACCCGATAGCAATTGCACTCGCGCTCGCTTGGGTTCACTCTTGCGGCGTCATCGAGCGTTGGGGGAGGGATAGCTTCATGTCCGGACGTTTTTTTGCAACCCGTCACAGGTGGTTGATCGGGCTTGCTCTTGCCGGTCTCGCCGCAGGATCAGCCGCGCCAGCCCTGGCGCAGTCGGCTGCCGCGCCAGAAGGTGCAACGGGCCGCGTCGAGCGGTCCCTCGGATATGCAGCCAAGCATATGGTGGCAGCTGCCAACCCGCTGGCTGCTGATGCCGGCCGCGAGATCCTCAGGGCGGGCGGCAGTGCTGTTGATGCAGCAATCGCGGTGCAACTCGTGCTCAATCTGGTCGAACCTCAGAGCTCGGGCATTGGCGGAGGTGCCTTCATGGTCCATTGGGATCAGGCCCAGCGCAAGACGACCACGCTGGACGGGCGCGAGACCGCGCCTTCGGCCGCAAAGCCCGAGCGTTTCCTGTTGCCCGATGGTCGGCCCCAGCCCTTCATGGCCGCCGTGATCGGGGGTCGTTCTGTTGGCGTGCCCGGCACGGTCAGGCTGCTCGAGGATGCGCACAAGCACTGGGGCAAGCTGCCCTGGGCTGCCGTGTTCGCGCCGGCGATCAAGCTGGCCGAGGACGGCTTCAGCATTTCCCCCCGCCTCAACGGTCTGCTGTCGCGCGAGCAGGCCCTGCGCAGCGATCCTGTGGCGCGGGCCTATTTCTATGATGCCGAGGTGAAGCCAAAGGCCGTCGGCGAGACCTTGCGAAACCCCGCTTTCGCAGCCACCTTGCGCGCCATAGCCGCCGGCGGGGCCGCTGCCTTCTATGCCGGTCCGATCGCCCAGGATGTCGTGGCCACCGTCACCGGCCACCCGACCAATCCGGGCGACATGACACTGGCCGATCTGGCGGCCTACCGCACGGTCGAACGCGAACCGGTCTGTGGCGGATACCGTGTCTACACCATCTGCGGGATGGGGCCGCCCAGCTCTGGCGCACTGGCCGTCCAGCAGATCCTCGGACTGGTCGAACGGTTCGATCTGGCGCGCATGGGCCCTGGTGCCAATGCCGCGCACTGGATCAGCGAAGCGGGACGGCTCGCCTTTGCCGACCGCAACCTTTACGTCGGCGACCCGGCTTTCGTCGACGTGCCTGCCGCAGGCATGCTGGATCGCGGCTATCTGGCGACCCGCGCCAACCTGATGAGCGCCGACCGCTCGATGGGAACGGCGCGGGCTGGCGAACCGCCGCGCCGCCGGGCGCAGCTTCTCGCGCCGGCCGATGACCAGATCGAGTATGGCACCAGCCATATCTCGATCATCGACGGGCAGGGCAATGCGGTGTCGATGACCACGACGATCGAGGATGGCTTCGGCGCGCGGATCATGACGAAAGGCGGTTTCCTGCTCAACAATGAGCTGACCGACTTCAACTTCGTTCCCGCCGTCAACGGGGCGCCCGTGGCAAACCGGGTGGAACCCGGCAAGCGGCCGCGCAGTTCGATGGCACCGACCCTGGTTTTCGACGCTTTCGGCCGGCTCTATGCCGTGGTCGGATCGCCAGGAGGCAGCCAGATCATCCCTTATGTGGCCAAGACCATCATCGCCCTGCTCGATTGGCGGCTGGACCCGCAGCAGGCTGTCGACCTCGCCAATTTCGGCAGCCGCAACGGGCCGACCGAGGTCGAGCGCGGCACCGAGGCCGAGGGCTGGGCGACGACGCTGCAGGCGCGCGGCCATGAGGTGCGCGCCATCGAGATGACTTCGGGCATCCAGGCCATCGTGGTCTCCCCGATCGGCTATCTTGGCGGGGCCGACACGCGGCGCGAAGGGGTTGCCATTGGCGATTGAAGCGGATTATCCGGCATCATGAGCTTTGTTCCCGATCTCGCCGTGATGATGGCCTACACGGCGACGTGCGTGGCGCTGTTCATCACGCCCGGTCCCGACATGAGCCTGTTCCTGTCCAAGACCCTGAGCGGCGGCCGGCAGCATGGCATTGCTGCCATGGCGGGCGCGCAGGTGGGCTGCATCGTGCACACGCTGCTGGCGGCGCTGGGGCTGTCGGCCTTGCTCAACGCCTCGGAAACGGCGTTCACCGTGCTCAAGGTGGTGGGCGCGATCTACCTTGCCTGGATGGCCTATGATGCGATCCGGAACGGATCGTCGCTCAATGTGCGCGATGCCAGCACGGACCCGGATGTGCGGCGGCGCGGGGTCTGGCGGACCTTCCTGATGGGCATCGGTATCAACCTCAGCAACCCCAAGGTGGTGCTGTTCTTCGTGACCTTCCTGCCCCAGTTCGTGGTCGCGACAGATCCGGACGCGGCAGGAAAGATGCTGTTTCTCGGGCTCTATTTCGTTGCCATCTCGATCCCGCTGGCGATCCTGATGATCCTGGGGGCGGAGCGGCTCGTGGGTTACCTGAAGGCGCGCCCGAAGGCCCTGCGTGCCATCGACTGGACATTCGGCGGCATCTTCGGCGTGTTTGCCGTCAAGATCCTGCTCACCCAGGCGGGGCGCTGACGGCACGGGCCACGGTGTCGGCTGCACCACGACCGGCAATCATCCAGTAGGTTGCGCCGGTCACGATGCCTGTCAGGAAGAAGGCTGCCAGAACCTGCGTCTCGGTACCGCTCGGCATGCGGTTCAGCCCGATGATCGCTGCCGGCAGCACCGCGGCCAACGTTCCGGTCAGCACCATCTGGAGCAGCGCGTTGCCGATCCGGAACAATTCGCTCGCCAGCGCTGTGATCAGAACAGGGGCAACAAGGATCGCCATCATCAGCTTGAAGCCCTGCCAGCTCGCAGCGACAGCCAGTTCGCTCGGGTCCTCACCGTTGAAGGCAAGGCCGAATACCGTGTCGGCGAAGGCGTTGAAGGCAGCGAACACCATGCTGGCCAGAGCCGGCGACATCACCGTGGCGAGCATCAGGAAAAAGCCACCGGCTCCGAAGGCGATGATGAGCCCGAGCGGGATGATCAGCAGGAGGCGGGCGACGCTGCGCATCGTCTCAGGCCGAAGGGGTGACGGGCGACAGCGCGGCCCCGCCAACCGCTGCTGCGTCGGCTTCGTCCAGCAACATGCGGGCCCTGGCACCCAGCTTCTCGGTTTCGCTCTTGAGCTGTCCACAGGCGGCGAGGATGTCACGCCCGCGTGGAGTGCGGACCGGTGAGGCATAGCCGGCACGAAACACGATGTCCGAGAAGCGCTCGATTCGGTCCCAGTCCGAGCAGGCATAGCGGGTGCCGGGCCACGGATTGAACGGGATCAGGTTGATCTTGGCCGGAATGCCTTTGAGCAGCCTTACCAGTTCGCGCGCATCGGCGTCGGTGTCGTTGACGCCCTTGAGCATGACATACTCGAAGGTGATGCGGCGTGCGTTCGACAGGCCGGGATAGCTCCGGCAGGCATCAAGCAGGGCCGCAATCGGATACTTGCGGTTGAGCGGCACCAGTTCGTTGCGCAGGTCGTCGCGGACGGCATGCAGCGAGATGGCCAGCATGGCATTGGTGCGTGCGCCGAGCGGGGCGATATCGGGCACCACACCGGAGGTCGAGACCGTGATTCGCCGCCGTCCCAGCGACAGGCCGTCACCATCGGCAATCGTGTCGATCGCATCCGCGACGGCATCGAGATTGTAGAGCGGCTCGCCCATGCCCATGAAGACGATGTTGCTGACGAAACGGCTGCCATCGGCTGGCAGGAAGCCGTCGGTCGGCCGGTCACGGCCGGGAAAATCGCCGAGCTGGTCACGCGCTGCCATCAGTTGCAGCACGATTTCCTCGCTGGTCAGGTTGCGCACCAGCCGTTGCGTGCCGGTATGGCAGAAGGTGCAGGTCAAGGTGCATCCGACCTGGCTCGACACGCACAAGGTGCCGCGGTCCGTTTCGGGAATGTAGACGCATTCGATCTCGGCACCCTTGTCGCGCGGGCCGGTGGAGGGCATGCGCAGCAGCCATTTGCGGGTGCCGTCCTGCGAGACCTGCGCTGCGGTGACGGTGGGTCTGTCGAGCGAAAAGCGCTCCTCCAGCGCGGATTTGAGATCCTTGCCGACATTCCTGATCTCGGCGAAGTCACGCACCCCGTGGTGATAGACCCAGTTCCAGATCTGGCCGGTGCGCATGCGCTGTTCTTTCAGCGGAACGCCGATCTCGCCAAGCGCTGCAGCGATGCCGGCACGGGTCCGCCCGGCGAGGCTGCGCTTGCCGGCGGGCGTCGCGATCTGGGTGACTGGCGGCGTATCCGTCACGGCGTCATGGAGGGGGGCAGGCGAGGTCATGGCTGTCGAGCTCTTCCCGGAAAGCCGGATGTCAGCCAGCTGCGCCGGCGAGGATAGGATGCGCGTAGCGCTTCTGTTGGTTGGCAGGCATGGGGTCTTTCGATGCCGCCGTATCCCCGATGCCTATCACGCTTCACGCACGGGTCCGAATCACGGTGCGGCGCGTTCCGGTCAAGGGCATTCGCGGCGCATGCGATCCAGAGCCTGCGTAAGGCCTGCCAGGGAATAACGATCAGTGCTGGCATTGCCCCGGCCCGAGGTCACCTTGACGTTCATCGTCTGGCCACGCCGGGCCGCCTCAATGAAGGCATTCTCTTCGGCGGCGTTGGCGATCCACGCATTCTTGCCCTTCGGAGCGAGCGCAAAGGTGGCATTGCCGATCGAGGCCTCGCCGGGCGTACTTTCCTTGGCGGCGAAACCGAGCACGAAACTGACCTCGTTGCGCACCTGTTCGCCGGGGCGGCTGGTGATGAACAGAAAGCCCGGATCGCGGGTGAGCGTCTTGGGCAAACGCTCTTTTGGCTTGGTGAGCACGTAGCAGACCTTGGTGCGCCCCGACTGGCTCGAATAGGCCACCCATTCGCCGAAGGTGCCGAGTTCGAGGGCGTTGCCTTGCCCTGCGGGCGCGGCAGCGGGCTTGGCAGGCTGCCGGGCCTGGGCCTGGGCCTCAAGGCTGCTCGCCAAAGGGAAGGCCACCAGACAGGAAGCGAGGGCGGCCGCGAAGCGTGAGGTGCGATTCATAGGTTCTTACTGGCTGGGACGACGGTTTTGGACAACGGTTGTGGACGACAACGAAACACGCCCGGAAACGGGCTTGGCCCGATCTCAATGCCACGAAGCAGGCGAAATTGCGATACCGGTTATTTGAGTTCCGTTTTCGGGGGAAACGTGCCAGTCTTCGAGGACGCAGAAGGACCTCCGGGGGTCGTTGGTCATCTGCGGTGATTGCGATGCCCGGTCTGGTGCCTTGCGCCAGCGTTCGGTCGGCGTGATCGGACGAGGGATAACAGGTGTCGAACCCGGCAGAGTTTGCGGCGTGGGTCGCGGACGTGGCGCATCGCCGCGACCGGGGGGCTTTCACGCGGCTGTTCGATCATTTTGCGCCCCGTCTGAATTCCTATCTCATGCGGCTTGGCACCGATGCGGCGATGGCCGAGGAGATCGTGCAGGACGTGATGTCCACCTTGTGGCGCAAGGCGGCCCTGTTCGACCCCGCCAAGTCGTCGCTGTCGACCTGGCTTTACCGGATCGCGCGCAACCGGCGCATCGATCTGGCCCGGCGCGAGCGGGGCGACTTCGATCCGGACGAGCCGATGTTGCAGCCGGCGGGCTCGCCTGATCTCGACCAGTTGGTCGATATCCAGCAGCGCGAAGAAGTGGTCCGTGCCGTCCTCACGTCGCTGCCGCCTGAACAGCTTGATCTGGTCAAGCTCGCCTTTTTCGAGGGTTTGTCCCACAGCCAGATCTCGGAGGCCACCGGGCTGCCTCTTGGCACGGTCAAGTCACGCATCCGGCTGGCCTTCACGCGGCTTCGGCGCATGCTGGAAGCGGAAGGCGTGGTCGAAGCTACCTGAGGAGCGGATCCAGGCCCGCCCTACAGCCGCTCCAGGACCGATCTGGCCTTGTCGCGATGTTCGGGCTTGAGCGCACCGGCGACCGTGGCGATCGCTGCGCCGATCACGGCGGCATCATCCGTGAAGCCGAGCAGCGGCATGAAATCAGGAATTGCGTCGATCGGCAGCACGAAATAGGCCACAGCGGACAGCAAGACCAGCCGCACGCGTGCTGGCGTCGACGGGTCCCGCGCGCAGAACCAGGCGGCCAAGGCATCTTCCGAGAACGGCACGAAACGCGCCGCGCGCTTCAGCAGATCAACCAGCCTGGTACCGAGCCTTTCCTGATCATCCGCAATCCTGCGCATGGCCGCGATTTCTTCCGGCGTGAAGCGCGTCTCGAAACTGCCAGCCATCGGGGCATCCTTTCGCGGGGCGGTGGGCATAAATCCCGTTTCCCTTATTGTGCGATCTGTCCTAGCCCGTTTCAAGGCCATCGGGCCGAAGGGTGGCATGGACCACGGCGCTGGCACGGAATGGGAGATCGACATGAAGCTGGAAGCGGGAATGGCTGCGGTGGTCACGGGGGCCGCCTCCGGCCTGGGCGAGGCGACGGCGCGGATGCTGGCTGAGCACGGCCTCAAGGTCGCGCTCTTCGACATGAACGCCGAGCGTGGCGAACAGGTTGCGGCGGAGATCGGCGGGCTGTTCTGCGCCTGTGACGTTACATCCGACTCCTCTGTGGAGTCGGCGCTGGCCAGGGCGAGGGCGGCTCACGGGCCCGAGCGAATCACCGTCAACTGTGCCGGGATCGCCCCGGGCAAACGCATCGTGGCGAAGAAGCGCGACACGGGCGAACTGGTCGCGCATGACATGGCCAGTTTCGAGAAGGTCGTTGCCGTCAACCTGTTCGGCACGTTCCGGATGATGGCCCGCTCAGCGGTCGCGATGGCGGCACTCGCCCCGATCAACGACGACGGCTCGCGCGGGGTCATCATCAACACCGCCTCGGTGGCGGCCGAGGATGGCCAGATCGGGCAGGCAGCCTATGCGGCCTCGAAGGGTGGCGTCGCGGCGCTGACCTTGCCGGCGGCGCGCGATCTCGCCTCATCCGGCATCCGTGTCGCCACCATCCTTCCCGGCCTGTTCGAAACGCCGATGTTCGCGTCCATTGCTGACGACTACCGGCGGGCGCTGGAACAGTCCGTGCCGCACCCGTCGCGGCTTGGACGCCCTGCCGAGTATGCTGCACTCGTCCGTTCGATCATCGAGAACGACATGCTGAATGGCGTGACCATCCGGCTGGATGGCGCAGTCAGGCTGGCTCCGAAATAGCGGCGGCCAGGGCCGGACGGCGCGTCAGGCTGCCCTGCTGCGGCCCAGCAGGCTGTCGAACAGCCCCTTGCCGTCGATGCCGCCGGTGAGATGTTCGATCAGGTTCTCTGGGTGCGGCATCATGCCGAGCACATTGAGGCTTTCCGAATAGATGCCGGCAATGCCGTTCAGCGATCCGTTCGGGTTGGCGGCCTCGGTTACCTGCCCTTCGGCGTCGCAATAGCGGAAGGCGACGAGGCCTTTGTCTTCCAGGTGCGCCAGCGTCCCGGCATCGCAGATGTAATTGCCTTCGCCATGGGCGATGCAGACATCGATGAGCTGCCCCGGCGCATAGGCGCGGGTGAAGGCGGTGTCGCAGCGTTCGACCTTGAGATGCTGCCGCTTGCAGGCGAATCGCAGGTTGGCATTGCGCACCAGCACGCCGGGCAGCAGCCCTGCTTCGCAGGCAATCTGGAAGCCATTGCAGATGGCCAGAACAAGTCCGCCGCGTGCGCTGTGGCTGCGTACGGCGTCCATGATCGGTGCACGCGCGGCGATCGCACCTGTGCGGAGATAGTCGCCATAGGAGAAGCCACCGGGCAGGACCACGAGGTCCGTGCCGCCCGGCAAGGCCGTGTCGGCATGCCAGGCCTGCGCCACCGTCGCGCCAGCCTGCTTAAGAGCCCTGGCGACGTCGCCTTCGCGATTGGAGCCGGGAAAGGTGATGACGGCTGCGCGCATGGAACCGGTCCTCAGGCCACCAGGTCGATGCGGTAGTTCTCGATGACCGTGTTGGCCAGAAGCTTCTCGCAAGCCGTGGTCAGTGCGGCGTGGGCCGAAGCCTGATCGTTGCCGGACAATTCGATGTCGAAGACCTTGCCCTGACGCACCGATGACACGCCGTCCACCCCGAGCGAGGCGAGAGCACCTTCGATGGCCTTGCCCTGCGGGTCGAGAACGCCGGTCTTGAGCGTGACGGTGACGCGGGCTTTCATGGAACGGCTTTCATGGCGGGCTCCGGGCAGGGCTGACCGTGGATGGCGGTGACGCCAGACGCATGCCCCGTCAAACCCCATCGGCCGGCTTCGTGCAAGCCCGCAACGCTGGTCCGGCGCGGGTTTTTTGCGGCCCGTTACTCGATTGCCTGACGGGCATGGGCTTCGGCGGCCCCGGCGCTGGCCCCGACCGCGATCAGGAGTCTTGCCTGTTCGTGTCCGCGCCAGCCCAGAATCACGACATGGGCCGGGCGTCCGTCCGCTTTCGCCGGATGAAGTGTCACCAGCCCGCCGCGCCAGGCACCGACCGTGACAGGGACAATGCTGGTGCGGCCGCGCGCCGGGCGAGGCGCCGCCTGCTTGCCATTCCCGGCCGTGCGGGCGGAGTGCGTGGTCGACCGTGCCGCTGACAGGATGCGCACCGGGTCAGTCATGACGAGATCGGCGACCTGCCGCTCGCGGCCCGACAGTTCCATCGTGGCGACGAAGCCCTCGCGCGGGCACGATGGTGCCGGACAAAAGGTGAGCACATCCGGCTCGATCCCGGGATCCAGCAGCCATCGGGCGGTCGGCAACGGGGCCCAGCCCTCGGCAGGAACCAGCGGCAGTGTCGAAAATCCGTAGTTCATCGCCGGCAGCAGGCTGCAACCGGGCAGCATTGCGCCGAGAATGCCCAGCAGGGCCAGCCTTGTGGCCCGCTGCCTCAGGTGCCACGGGCGGGGCATGCCGCCGTCAGCCTCACTGCACGAGGCGCGGGCCGTTGGTGACGGGGCGCTCGCCCTCGACGATGATGCCAAGCCGGCGTGCCACTTCGGTATAGGCTTCGATCAGGCCGCCCATGTCCTTGCGGAAGCGGTCCTTGTCCATCTTGTCCTTGGTCTTGACGTCCCAGAGCCGGCACGAATCCGGGCTGATCTCATCTGCGATGACAATGCGCATCAATTCGCCTTCCCAGAGCCGGCCGCATTCGATCTTGAAGTCGACAAGACGGATGCCTGCCCCGAGGAACAGGCCGGAGAGGAAATCGTTGACGCGGATGGCGAGCGCCATGATGTCGTCGATCTCTTGCGGCGTGGCCCACCCGAACGCCGTGATGTGCTCCTCGGAGACCATCGGGTCGCCGAGCTCGTCGTTCTTGTAGTAGAATTCGATGATCGAGCGCGGCAACTGGGTGCCTTCCTCGATGCCGAGCTTCTTCGACAGCGAGCCGGCCGCGATGTTGCGCACCACGACTTCGAGCGGGATGATCTCGACCTCGCGAATCAGCTGTTCGCGCATGTTGAGCCGGCGGATGAAGTGCGTGGGCACGCCCATGTCGTTGAGGTTCTGGAACAGGAATTCGCTGATCCGGTTGTTCAGGACACCCTTGCCGTCGATGACCTCGTGCTTCTGCGCGTTGAAGGCAGTGGCATCGTCCTTGAAATGCTGGATCAGTGTGCCGGGTTCGGGGCCTTCATAAAGGACCTTGGCCTTGCCCTCGTAGATGCGACGGCGACGGGTCATGGGGATCATCCGCAGTTTGAGGAAGTCGCTGGCGACAATGCGCTCACCTGAGCTGACAAGCCAGACATTTGACGGTTCAGCGCCCATATGGCGGTTTCGCCGTCCAAGCGCAAGTTTTTGGGCTGACAGGCACCTTCCGGAGCGATCCGGCGCTGGTGAAACCCGGGCCGGGTCGCTATATGCCGGGCGACGCGCAGCGCGCTTCGGCCCTCAATCGACCACAGGAGTTTGCCATGGCCGGCATGGATGACCGCAAGGATGCCTTCGAGAACAAATTTGCCCATGACGAGGCGCTTCAGTTCAAAGCCACGGCGCGGCGCAACAAGATGTTGGGTCTGTGGGCTGCTGAGAAGCTCGGCAAGTCGCCCGACGAGGCTGAGGCCTATGCCAAGTCGGTGGTCATGGCCGATTTCGAGGAAGCCGGGGATGACGATGTCCTGCGCAAGATCAAGGCTGACCTTGCCGCAGGCGGTGTCGACCAGAGCGACCACCAGATCCGCCGCACCATGGACGAGTTGATGGCAAAGGCCGTCGAGGAAATCCGCGCCAAGGGCTGACGCAGCCGCAATCAGATTGCGCGCCCCGCCCGAAACGCATGACGCCCGGTAACTTGCCGGGCGTTTCTTTTTGCACAGCTGCCTGCTTTGATGGGATCAACGTCCTGCGCCTGCACGACGCTCAGACGACCATCATCAGAAAACGCTCCCCGGGGAAATGCCATGTCGAACGTCTTCACCAGCTTTGCCGCATCGCTGCGCGGCGGCACGCCTGCCTATGCCGCCTTCATCGGGCTTGCCGAGCCGCTGGTGACAGAGAGCCTGATGCGGGACGGCTTCGATACCGCCGTCATCGACATGCAGCATGGCCTGCACACAACCCAGTCTGCCATTCTGGCGATTGGTGCGGCCGCTGTTGCCGGCAAGGCCGTGTTCGTGCGCCCGCCGGTGGGAGCCTTCCCGGAAGCGTCGCGTATGCTCGATGCGGGAGCGGTCGGCATCATCGCGCCGATGATCAACTCGCTGGCGGATGCAAAGGCTTTAGCGGGCTACTGCAAGTATCCGCCATTGGGCGAACGCAGCTGGGGCCCCTATCGCGCCACTGGCCTGACTGGCCTGGACGGCGAGGCCTACCTCAAGAGCGCCAACGATATCACGCTGGCGATTGCCATGATCGAGACGCGTCAGGCGCTTGACCTGCTCGACGACATCCTCGCCGTACCGGGCATCGATGGCGTGTTTGTCGGTCCATCCGACCTGTCGATCGCGCTGACCCATGGTGCCACCGTCGACCAGTTCCACCCCGAGGTGGACAAGGCCCTGACCCACGTGGCGCAGCGCTGCAAGGCCCATGGCAAGATCGCAAGCTGTTTCTCGATGACCGGCGCGCGGGCTGCCGAGATGATCGCGCGGGGCTTTCACATGAGCTCGATCGCCACCGATCAGGTGCTGCTGAAGAACGCTGCCAAGGCCGAACTGGCCGTGGCGCGCGGTGCGGGAAAGGCTGCCGGCGCGCGGACTTACTGACGGCAGCGCCTACAGCCCGACCCCATCGCGGGACTTGACTGCGGCATAGTAGGCCCAGAGCAGGCGCGCTGCCACGGCGCGCCATGGCGACCAGGCCATGGCCATGGTTGCCAGTTCCTTCGCCGAGGGCCGGGCTGCCTGGGCAAAGCCGATGCGCACCGCTTCCTGCAAGGCCAGATCGCCGGGTGCGAAGACATCGGCGTGGCCGAGATGGAACATCAGGTAGATGTCGGCGGTCCAGGGTCCGATGCCCGGCACGGCCGTCATCACGGTGCGAACCGCGTCCGGGTGGGCAACAGCCAGAGCGGGCAAATCGAGCCGGCCCGATGTGGCTGCTTCGGCCAATGTCCGTATGGTCCTGATCTTCGGGCCTGACAGGCCGCACTCGCGCAAGTCCATCTCCGTGGCTGCCAAGATGTCGCCGGGACCAAGTCCCGGATAGCGGCGTTGCACGCGCTCCCAGATGGCGCGGGCCGAGGCCACGGAAACCTGCTGCGAGACAATGATGCGCGCCAGGCCTTGAAAGCCGGGATCCGCGCGGCGCAGGGGCACCGGTCCGGCCAGCGCGATGATGGCCGCAAAGCGCGGCTCTGCCTGCTCCAGTTGAAGAAGGCCTTCCGTGATGTCGCTGTCGCTCTCGATCCGCCGCGTCATGATGGCTATCTTCCGGCTGCGCTTCGGGGCCTGCTTGTGCCTTATGGCAGGACGCGACGCGAATCACAGGACACGCCATGTCGCCACCCGTTTTCCGATTTGCGCCGAGCCCGAACGGACGTCTGCATCTGGGGCACGCCCTGTCGGCCTTACGCAATGAGGCCGAGGCCCGCCGCCTGGGTGGTCGCCTGCTGCTTCGGATCGAGGATATCGACGCCGAACGGAGCCGGCCAGTCTTCGAGGCAGCGATCATCTCCGATCTGGACTGGCTCGGCATCCGCTTCGAGAGTGTGGTGCGGCGACAGTCGGAGCACATGGCCGACTACCACGCGGCGCTTGATGTCTTGCATGGTCGCGGGCTGGTCTATTCCTGCCGGTGCTCGCGCAGCGACATCCGGTCGGCCTGGGCGGCAAGCGGGCTTGCAGCACGCCACGACCCCGATGGCGCGCCGCTCTATCCAGGGACCTGCCGCCCCGCGCTTGATGGGGCCGGATTGGGGCGGCTCGACGTCGACGTCGAAACTGTCCTGGCCTGTCGGCTCGATATGGCGCGCGCGCTCGATGCGGCTGGCCCGGATGCGGGCTACAAGCTGTTTGCGCCAGACAGGCCAGTGACGCCGTGTCCGATCAGACCTGAACGCTGGGGCGATGTGGTGCTGGCGCGCAAGCACACGCCGACAAGTTATCATCTGTCCGTGGTGGTGGATGATGCGCTTCAGGGCGTGACCCATGTGGTGAGAGGGCGCGACCTGGAAGCGGCGACCGACATCCATGTCGTGCTGCAAAAGCTGCTGGGGCTGCCCACGCCGCACTACCAGTTCCATGATCTGGTGCTCGACGAGCAAGGTCAGAAGCTTGCCAAAAGCCGGAATGCGCCGGCGTTGGCGGACCTTCGGGAGGCAGGCATGACGCCGGCCGACGTGCGCCGACGGCTCGGCTTTGCCTGATCAGGCCTTCACGCCGAGAATGGCGAGCCACATGACCATCGTGATGACAGAGAGCCCTGTCGAAAGGGCAATTGCCGTCGAGGCCTCAGCCATGCCGTCCTTGTAGCGCTCGGCAAACAGATAGGCGTTGATGCCGCACGGGCAGGCCGCGAACATCACTGCGACGCCTGACCAGGCCGGTGGCATGCTGAACACCATCGTCGCCAGAACGAAAACAATCAGCGGGTGCAGGCCAAGCTTGAGTGCGCTGAGGATCAGCGGCAGTTTCAGGCCGCTTTCGAGCCCGTAGCGATGCAGGGCGATGCCGAGGCAGACCAGCGCGCAGGGCACAGCCGTACCGGCGAGCAGATCGACGACCGTCCACAACGGTTCGGGCGCGATGCCTGCCAGTGGCCTGAAGGCGGAGCCTAGCAGGATGCCGACGATGATCGGATGCGTCAGCAGCTTGCCGATGATCTGGCGGGCCGAGGCCTGCCTGCCTTCCGCCAGCAGGGTGGCCGCCGTCATCGTCACCGGCAGGTGGATCGCCAGCAACAGTGCCAGCGGCACGGCACCGGCGTCGCCAAAGGCTTTCAGGATGACGGGAATGCCGACAAGGACCGTGTTCGACTGGGCTGCCGAGAAGCCGCAGGCCACGACGGCGGGACCGTTACGGCCGAGGATGCGGCTGGCCACGAACATGGCCAGCGTCCAGCAGACCAGCACGCCTGTGAAGTAGGCGATCCAGTAGCCCCAGGGCTGGATCTGGGGGATTTCGGCGCGCGCCAGCGTGCGGAACAGCAGGCACGGAACAGCGAGCGTGAAGACGAAGTCTGACAGACCGTCGCCGGTGCGGTTGGTGAGCAGGCCCGTCCGGCGACCGAGGTAGCCGATCGCGATCAACACGAAAATCGGCAGGACGATCAGCAGCAGTGCAGTCATTCCCGAGTGGCCCTGTGCCGGTCAGTTCTGGCGGGTGTCGCGCTGGGCGACAACCCGCGAGCCGCCGCCACGGACGATCAGATCTTCGATCGCTTCGCGCTGCCGGCGGAACTCCGCCAGGATCCGGCCGTCGAGTTCGCGGCCCCGTGGCAGGCGGATCTTCATCGGATTGACGAAGTTGCCGTTGACAATGACCTCGTAGTGAAGGTGCGGACCTGTCGAAAGGCCGGTATTGCCGATGGTGCCGATGACCTGGCCCTGCCGGACGCGGGCTCCCTCCTCGATGCCGCGCCCGAAGGTGGACATGTGCGAGTAGGTGGTGACGTAGCCATTGGCGTGCTGGATTTCGACGCGCCGGCCATAGCCGGTGTCCCAGCCCGCCTTGATGACGGTTCCGTGGCCCGCCGCGATGATCGGGGTGCCGATCCGGCCATTGGCCCAATCGACACCTGTGTGCATCTTCGAGTAGCGCAACACTGGATGAAAGCGCATGCCGAAGCCCGAGCGCATTTCGGCATCGCCCGCCACCGGCTTGCGGACGAGGAATTTCTTGAGTGAGCGGCCATCCTCGTCGAAGAAGTCGATGACGCCATCGTCAGGCGCGTGGAAGCGGAAAACCCGGCGCGTTTCGCCGGCCACCGAAAGGCTCGCGAAAAGCAGTTCGGTGCGGGCGCCATCGCCATCGTCGCCATCGGTGAAGATCACCTCGAGGCTGTCGCCGCCGCTGACCCGCCGCTGGAAATCCATGTCATGGGCGAAGATCCGCACCATCTCGTCGATCAGCGGGCGCGGCATGTCATAGCGCAGTGCGGTCTCATAAAGGCTGTCATAGAGCCGCGCCCCGGTGCCTTCATTGCTGTCGTCTTCATCCTCGTCGCCGGACCCGCGCGCGGACCGGGCCGCGCGCCGGGGGCGGGGCTCCTCTTCCTCGCGGGCGAGCTGGACCGGCACGAAGGCGCCCCGATCATTGACCGCGATCATCGTCTCAATCCGCCCCTCGGCCACCAGCGAAACCCGGACAATCTGGCGTGGTTCCGACGGGCGGGCGCCGGCTACTGTCATGATCTGCACAACCTGGCCTTCAGGCAGGCCCTGCACGCGGGTGCGTCCGCCGAGCGCCGCAACCATGGTGCGGATCTGCTCCGGGGTCGCGCCGGCGCTCCTGAGCACCGCATCGAAGCCTTCGCCGCGCCTGATCAGCAGGACGCGCTCCTCGACCGGGGCCTCGCGCGTCGCAGCATGGGGCGTCTTGGCGAGTTCCGTGACGTTTTCCGGAACCACCCGCACCTCGATGTTCGAGAAGCTGGTATCAGTAGCCGGTGCCCAGGACAGGGGCCCTGCTGCCGGCTCGCCCAGCGAGCGCAGGGTTCGGCTCAGCATCAGTTGAGGCGGGATCGGCAGCACGGCCCTGCGACCCGCGGCAACCTGGTTGGCCCGCTCTTCCTCGATCTGCGCGATGATCTCGCCATCGGACAGTCCCGGCGCGGCATCCTCGAAGACGATGCCACCAAGATCGCGCTTTGTCATCGACACGTCGGCATCGGGGACATCGCCGGCCTGCTCGGCCAGACGTTCGGTGGAGGGTCCGCCTTCGGAGAACAGGCGCAAGGGATTGAACGGCGGGATATCAGCCGAGAAGGTGCCCGCCGTCAGCGACAGCCCGGCAGACAAGCGGATGAAGGGACGGTTCTTGATGACCTCGCGATCGCCAACCCGCTGGGTGAAGGGGGCCCTGATCACCTGGCGCGCGCTGGGCAATGCGGCCTGCTGGACCAGCTTGTCGCCCTTGCGTGCAGATGGCGCCACGTCACCAGGCGCCGAAGCAGGGGCGACGACCAATTCGGGAATCTCGGCAAAACTCGTGTCGCCCTGCACGGCAATATAGACAGCGCCGCCAAGCAGCGCACAGCCGCAGGCACCGACAAGAAGGCTGGCAAACAGCCAGCGGTAGGAAAAGCCATGGCGCTCCGCCGAGGGATGAACCGAGCGATCCAGCGTGATGGCCGGTTCATCGCCCAGCGAACGGCTGTCGCCATAGGCGTCCGCGACAGGTGGGCGCCTGCCGTCAGTGCCCTGCATTGATGCCGCTCCGCGCGACGCCGAGCGCGAGAGCGGCACCATGTGCGGTGCTTCCGACGGAACCGCAATGTGACTGTTCATGGCGGGCCGGTCTTCCTCGGTCTCTCGCGGCTGGTGGTGCGGTGTCTATCGTGTCGTGTCTATCGTGTCTTGTGGGCCGCTTCACATTGCAAGGCGGGCCATAAACGGGCCGGCTGCAACAGAACGGCGCGCAAGCGAGCGTCCCTGACCTGCCGCCCGGCAGACCATGCCCCGCCGCGCGGACATAATCAATTGGCCGCCGATCTGCACAAAACAACGATTTCAGGCCAAATCGAGGCGCTGGAAGCCCCGGATGCCATGTTCTTCAGCTGGCTCAGCGATGCGGCGGGCACAAAAATGCACATTCGGCAAAAAAGATCGAAAATGGGTGTTGACACTTCAACCCACCCCCGACTATATCCGCTCCACACCGACGGCAACGCCACACGGCGACGCCGCGACCGCGCTTCTCTAGAGAAACGGTTGCCCCAGCCCGAATCACTTCGGGCCACGGCAAAAGTTGTCCCTGAAGCGCCGCTCTTTGACAAGTGCAGACAGAAAGAGAAACGTGGACGGCGATGTTCTTGCGGACTGGCCTTCGGGTCAGTCATTGATGAGACATTGGCGGTCTAGCGTTTTTCGAGCTCACTATTT